>CAYVDZ010000184.1:0-8746 GCA_964450575.1 uncultured Opitutus sp. | reverse complement strand
GGTCAGCACCAGCGGCCGGTGCAGCGACGGGAGCAGGCGCGGACCGATCTGACGGGGTCGCGGCGGGGGGCGGCGCGGCTGAAGCGGGATCCTGGGCGAAGACAGAGAGCTGTAATCCGCAGAGCAGGGTCAGAAGCGCGGGGGGCAAAAAGAATCGGGAAGACGTTTTCATTGCTAGCAGTAGCAGAGGATTTGCGCGGCTCAGCGGTGGGCCTGATACGCCTTGAAGGCGGCGGCACCGAGACCGAAGAGCGTCACGTACAGAGCGGCAAAAAAGGCCAGGCCGCCGTAGAGCCAGAGCGGGGGAAGGGAGCGCAACACCACCTCGACGGATCCGCCGATGGCGTTCAACACTGCGGCGGTGGCATCGACCCAGGCGAAACGTTCGGCGACGGTGTGGCGGAAATTGGCGGTGTTGAAACCCGACATCGCCCAGACGGAGGCAACGAAGGCGAGCCGCACGAGACCGATCGAGGCGACGACAAACAAAGCGCGGGCCGCGAGGGGCCAGTGCGCAAAACTCTTCCGCCACCACGGGAGCGCAACCTTGCGCTCGATGGCGGAGAGCACCCGTTCTTCGAGGCTGGCCGGCGCGCGCCGGGCAGGGAGCTGCCGGAGGGTCTCGTGAAGGGCGCGCTCCAGTTTATCCTGCGGATCGTGAGAGGGGTTCATGGGGCGTTCAGAGGGTGAATTGTTCGTGGGCGGTACCGCTCCGGGCGAGGACCTTGGCGAGCGCCGCCCGGGCCCGGAGGATATCGGTTTTCACCTTTGCCAGGGACACGCCGAGCTTTTTCGCGATCTCGTCGTAAGGCATGTCCTCGAAATGATAGAGCACCAGCGGCACGCGTTGATTGGACGGCAACTGGGCGAGCGCCCGCTCGACGAAGGCACGGCGTTCGTCCGCGTCGACGCCGCTGAAAAACGTGTCGGGCGCGGCGAACTCGACCTCGGGTGCATCGCTGGCATCACCCGCATCGGTATCGCGCCTAAACTCGGAGAAAAACCGCCAGCGCTTCCGGTAACGCGAGAGGTGGTTCAGCGACAGGTTGGTCGCGACCGTCTTCAGCCAGCCACCCGCGGTCGGGCTCGTGCTCAAGTGGTCGTAGTTTTCGTACGCCTTCAAAAACACCTCCTGCGAAATATCCTCCGCCTGCGCGTCGTTGCCGGTCAGACGCGCCGCCGTGGAAAATACCATATTTTGGTAGTTACGCATAAAAGTGGCAAAGTCGGGAGCCGGGCGGGCTACGCCGGGGTCGGAGGTGTGCACTGGGAGAGCATCGTTTGCTCCCAAAACCCCGCTGCCTCGCGGAAAGTTGCAGGAATCTTCATCCGGCGCGGCTAAATCAGGCCCGCGCGCTGATTCCTGCGGCAGCGGCCTTTGGGAGGCCCCTTCCGCCGGTTTCCGCCCCGCCTCCTGCCAGCGGAGATACTCCTGGCGCGCGGCAGACTTCGCCGTTTCAAACGCTTGGTCCGTGAACCCTGCCCTCACCCAAGTCGACCGGAGACCGGATGCGTCGACCACCTCACCTGGAAACGGATAACCTTCGGCCACCGCCATTCCCCGCGCAAGCGCCACGAGGCAGGCCAGGCGGTCACGCTGTGCCTCGGCCGACGCCATCGGTTGATGCTGCACCGCAGCCACCAGATCCGGCGGGAAACGCCCGGCGCTCAGGACCCAAGCCCCCACTTCGCAGGCCGCCACACCAAACGTCCGCAGTTCCCACGCGTTGATGGCGGCGTCACCACCCGGCGGATACGCTCCCGCCGCCGGAATCCCGGCCGCCAGTTGCTCCAGGACGAATCTGCCCGTTATCTGCAAAAATCCGGCCAGATACGCTGTGGACTCATCCAGTCCTGCGGCGGCCGCGAGTCGACCCGTGTAAAACGCGGAGCGGAGCAGGGGCTCGCGGAGTGCGTTGGCGGGCACTCCGTAAAGGGACAGCGGCCGGTCCAACCAGGGTTGCACCGCCAATCCACCGGTTACCCACAGCAGCTCCTCCGGTTTCAATCGGGCCACCGCTTCCTCCAAGGGATCATTTCGCGTGGAGCCGGTGCGCCCTGAGGTTAGTTGGCGGCTCGCTTCCATCACCGGCTCCGACCAGCCCGGATTCCGTCTGATCAAGTCCGCACTCTCGCGTATCCGAAATTCAATTACGCGTCGTCCGAGACGGTCGAGCTCCGCCAACGTCTGCACCCCGGGCGGCAGCGTGGGGAGAATCTCGAGGACTCGCTCGCGCGTGAGAACCATGCGGCCGATCACACCAGCTGTCGGCGCCCGCTAACGCAAGGGCCGACCCACGTCGCACGCCCGCGCGAGAGATACATCCCAAGGGGGGTTACCCGAAACGGATGAACGAAAAAAAACCCAACGGCTGCTCGTCGCGCGCAGGATCCGCGCAACATCTGGTTCGTGAACGTTCACTCGTCTAACGCCGACCTTCATCTCGCCGCAGCACGAGAGGCCCCCGCGTTTTTGCCCAAAAGCGTTATTCGCACCGACCCGCCCTGCGTAACTCGAGGGGATCGTCGATCCGCCCGGAGCGCCGAACGTAGTCGGCGGCGGACTCGAATTGGGTCAGGTCGAGATCGAAGGTGGGGATCATCGCCTTCATTTGCGCGTAACCATCCGGCGTGCGGAGTCGGTCCGGAAAACAGGTCGTGATCACCTGCAACGCGATCTGGGCGGAAACCGACGCGCCAGGTGAAGCCCCCAGGAGTGCCGCGAGCGTCCGGTCGGGTGCCGTGACGACTTCGGTGCCGAAGCTGAGGCGGCCGGCATCGGCTTTTTTCAGCGCCTGTACGCGAATGCCCGCATCGACGAGCCGCCAGTCGTCCGCTCGCGCCTCCGGATAGAATTCGCGGAGAGCGCGCAAGCGGGACTCCGGGCTTTGCAGTGCCTGTTGCACGAGGAAACGGACCAGAACGCGGTTGTGCAGGCCGGTGCGGAGCAGGGTCGCAAGATTGTCGGGCCGAAGAGACGACGGCAGGTCGGTGACGCGACCAGTGCGGTGCAGAAACTTGGTTGTCCACGTGGCGAACGGCCCGAAGAGGAGCATGCGTTTCCCTTGGAGATGGCGGACGTCGAGGTGCGGGCCGCCGAGGGCTCCGGAGTCGCGCGGCGGCGACCCGTAAACTTTGGCGAAGTGGCGCGCGACCACCGCAGGATTTTCGCAGACGAGCCACTGGCCCGCGACGGGAAAGGCGCCGAGGCCACGAGCGACGGGAAGGCCCGTGGCTTGGAGGAGCGGGAGCGTGCCGCCGCCCGCGCCAATGAAAACGAAGGGGGCGCGAACGCTCCGCGATTCTCCCGATTCCGTCTGGCGAACGGTGAGTTCCCAGCCAGCGCCGGCACGTCGCAACTGCGTAACGCGATGGCCGGTGAAAACCCGGCAGTCGTCCTGCGCTCCGAGCCAGCCGAGAAGCTGCCGCGAGAGTTCGCCAAAGTTCACGTCGGTGCCCGCGTCGACCTTGGTGGCCGCAATGGGCTCCGTACCGCGACCCTCGACGAGGAGCGGCGTCCAACGATGGAGCACGTCGCGCTCCGCGGTGAATTCCATCGTGCGGAAAAACGGGTGAGTCACCAAAGCGGTGTGGCGGGCGCGGAGGAAGGCGATGTGAGATTCGCCACGAACGAAGCTCAGATGCGGGACGGCGCGAATGAACCCGGCGGGACGGGGGGCCAGGCCGTGCGTGACGGCGTAACTCCAAAACTGCCGCGACTGCTCAAACCGGGCGAAGATCTCGACGGCCTTGGTGACATCGACGGGGCCACCGGCGACGGCGGGCGGCGGCGTGTAGTTAAGTTCGCAAAGGCCAGCGTGACCGGTGCCGGCATTGTTCCAGCCCTCAGAGCTTTCGCCGGCGAGTTCCGGGGCGGCTTCGTAGACCTCGATCGCAAGCCGCGGATCGAGGCGCTTGAGCATCGCACCAAGGTGCGCGGACATGATGCCGCCGCCGATGAGGAGGACGTCGGGGGTCGAAGAAGCCATGGGGAGAACAGAGCGATACCTGCGCGACGCGGAGCTCGCACTCAAGCTCATCGCGTGATCCCGCTCGCGCCGCAACGATCGCATGAATCCCGAAAAGGGGGCTTGGCGTGACGCCACAAGATGGGCTTGGTTTACCGTACCCCATGAGCACCCAACAGATTTCTTACGACGCGATCGTTGTCGGTTCAGGCATCAGCGGCGGATGGGCCGCGAAAGAATTGTGCGAGAAGGGGCTCAAGACCCTCGTGCTCGAACGCGGTCGCGATGTGAAGCATGGCGAGTATCCGACCGCGTTCATGGAGAGCTGGCAATTCGAAGGGCGCATTCGACGCTCGGAGGCCGAACTGTCTTCGCAACAGAAACAGAATCGCACCGGCTACACGACGCATCCCACCTCGGCGCACTGGTTCGTCAACGATCTCGAAAACCCCTACTCCGAAGACAAACGTTTCGACTGGATGCGCGGGTACCACGTCGGTGGCCGCTCGCTCCTGTGGGGCCGCCAGTCGTACCGGCTGAGCCCGCAGGACTTCGAGGCCAACGGGAAAGAAGGCGTCGCGGTCGACTGGCCGATTCGTTACGACGACGTCGCGTCGTGGTATGGCTACGTGGAGCGTTTCGCCGGGATCAGCGGGCAAAAGGAAAACCTCCCCCAGTTGCCCGACGGCGATTTTCTCCCCCCCATGGAGATGAACTGCGTGGAACAACACGCGCGGAAACGTATCGCGGAACGGTTCAACGGCCGGGTGATGACGATCGGCCGGGTCGCCAATCTCACGCAGCCCCATAATGGCCGCGGCAGTTGCCAGTATCGTAATCGTTGCATGCGCGGGTGCCCGTATGGAGCGTACTTCAGCAGCAACGCCGCCACGCTGCCCGCCGCCGCGGCCACCGGCAATCTGACCCTGCGGCCGTTCTCGATCGTCAGCGAACTCCTCTATGATCAGGACCGCAAACGCGTCAGTGGTGTCCGCGTGATCGATACGGAAACCCATGCGGTGATCGAGTATCGGGCGAAGGTGGTTTTCCTCTGCGCCTCCGCCATCGCGTCGACGTCCATCCTGCTCAACTCCAAGTCGGACCGCTTTCCCAACGGGCTCGGCAACGACAGTGGCGAGCTTGGCCACAATTTGATGGATCACCATTTCAAGGTCGGTGCCACCGGCCTCGCCGAAGGATTCGACGACCGCTTCTATCGCGGCCAGCGCCCCAATGGAATCTACATCCCTCGCTTCCGAAACCTCGACGAGAAGAGCCAGCGCAAGGATTACCTCCGCGGGTTCGGTTACCAGGGCCGCGCGAGCCGCGAAGACTGGACCCGTGGCATCAAGGAGCTGAGTTATTTTGGCCGTGACCTGAAAGCGGATATGATCGCGCCCGGCCCGTGGCGCATGGGCATTGGCGCCTGGTGCGAGACGCTGCCCTACCACGAGAACAAGATGTACCTGAACGCCAACCTTCGCGACAAATGGGGCATGCCAACGGTGAACTTCGACTGCGAATGGAAGGCGAACGAGTACGCGATGCGGAAGGATGCGAAGCAGTCCGCGGTGGAAATGCTCGAGGCCGCGGGCATGAAGGACATCACCACCTATGATGATCCGCTGGCGCCCGGTCTCTGTATCCATGAAATGGGCACAGCCCGCATGGGCCGCGATCCGAAGACCTCGGTGCTCAACGCCTGGAATCAAGTGCATGCCGCACCCAATGTCTTTGTCACGGACGGCGCCTGCATGACCTCGAATTCGTGCGTCAACCCGTCACTCACGTACATGGCCTTGACCGCGCGGGCGTGCGATCGGGCGGTGAGCGAAATGAAAAAACTGAATTTGGGCTGACCCGCGTTGTCATGAATCCGAATCCAGAAAACTCCCCGGTCACGACTGAACTTGATGCTTCCGACGGGGCTCTGTTCAGCCGGCGATCCGCGATCAAGCGAGTAGCCTTGTTGGTCGGCGCCACGCTGTCTCCGGCGTTGCTCGACGGCATCGCCCGTGCGCAATCGGCGGGAGGCGCGCCCGCCAGACCTCTGAATCTGAGCGCGGCGCAGTTCGCGATCGTGGACGCCATCGCGGAGCGAATTCTGCCGCGCACGGATACTCCCGGGGCACGCGATGTCCAAGTACCGCAGTTTATCGACGTGATGTTCGGCGCCTACATGACGGCGGCAGAAAAGAAAACCTGGAGCGAAGGCATTTCGGACCTCGAGGCCCGGTCTCAGCGGGTGCAACGCAAAGGTTTCGTGCAGCTGACCGAGGGGCAGCAGGAAGCCCTTTTGAAAGCGGTCGCCGTCGAGTCGCAGCCGAAAGAGAGGACGTTTTTTCACCAGGTGCGGGATCTAACGCTGATCGGGTATTTCACCTCGGAACCGGTCGGCCGCAACGTCACGCAGTTCGATCCGATCCCGGGGCGGTTTGACGCGTGCCTGCCACTCAGCGAAGTCGGCAATCGCTCCTGGACGCGCTAGGAGCGACCTGGCATCCGCGCATTGCCAGCCCTCATCAGAACGGCGGACGCTCAGTGTCGCGGTCAACGGGCCAGGGCGGGCGGCGTCACTGATTTCCGGATACGGCGCTCCCGCCGGAATTCCCGCGACCCGCGCAAATTACTCCGCGGGCAAAGGCGCGGGGATGGTTCACGTTCTTTTACGCCGCCGTCGCCTTCTCCTTGCTGGCCTCCGTCACGCCGGGAATGGGCAATGGCGGCGTCTCCACGCCGGGCACCTTGCGGTTGCGATATACGTCGTAGTCCGGAATCAGCCGGTCGTAGGCTTTATCCATCAGCGGTGAGGAAATAATGAAGTCGGCCGACGCCCGGTCGCAGGCGATCGGGATGTTCCAAACCACCGCCATTCGCAACAACGCCTTCACATCAGGATCGTGCGCCTGTTGCTCCAGCGGGTCCCAAAAAAAGATCAGGAAATCGATCTCGTTATCGACAATTTTGGCCCCGATCTGCTGGTCACCCCCGAGCGGGCCGCTTTGCAGCTTTTGAATGGGAAACGCGAGTTCACGCTCGAGCAAAAGTCCGGTCGTGCCGGTCGCGTAGACCTTGTGGTGTGCGAGCAGATCACGGTTGAACTTGGCCCACTCGACGAGCTCCCGCTTCTTGTTGTCGTGCGCGACGAGCGCGATCTTCTTGTTGGGCTCCATCACGATCGTTTTGTAAGTCATCATAGAGGTCTGCTCTCCGGAAGCACGCCGCCGATCATCCGGCAGCGCCTCCCTTCGACGACGAAGCTTTCGTCGGAAAATGGCGATGCGGAAAAATGATCCACCCGCAGCACGGTTCGCCGGAGGCCCGAAGGGAGCTCGCCCCGAGCCGCGCCTGTCGGATGCACCGTAAGCCGCGGTCGGCAGCCACCTGCAAAGACGCCGACACCGCGCTCGCCGCCGCGGCCCCAAAGCCGGGGGCCTCGGCTACCTGGAGAACTTTCTGTTTCCGCGCGTCATCGCGGAAAACGTGCTCCGGCGCGGATTCACTCCGGTCGAAGCGGGGGGGAATGAAAACCGCCGCGAAGCGACGTACCGCCTTCACTGCTGAACGCGCGGCGCTACGCCACGGTCGAACAGAGCAGTATGTAGTGCGCGCGGGCACGATTCGCGCAGTCCTCGACATCGGCCTCGCTGACCCCCGCGAGCATGAGCTTCGCTGGCGTCCGCACCCAATCGCCGCCCTCACCGGGCAAATCGAGGCCGAAGCGCGCCGCGACGCCGCATGCCAGGTTCAAAACACAGGCGCCCACGTTGGAGCCGTCAACGGCCCCAATCGGGTCGAAATGATCGCGGAGGGAATCCACCAACTCACCCGGAAAGCGCCAGTGATTCAGAAGCTCGGTCGTCACCTCGGAACTGGTCACGCCAAAGGTTTTCTTTTCCCATTCCGAAACAGACGGCCATTCGGCCTCGCCCGGATAGGCTTTGCCGAACGCGGCTCCATCGAGGATGACGCGACCAATAGTCCGCAACAGGCCAGCCGTGTACGCCAGACCCGCGTCGATGGCTGCACGTTGGGCCAGGACCTCGGCGGCGGCGGCAGTGGCCACGGCATTCTCCCACAGGCGGCTGGCGCGCAGACGATAAGTCACCAAATCGCGCTGGCAGACTTGGCGGGCGGCCGCCAGTCCCACCAAGCGAAAGACTTCGCCGAGACCAACCCGGCCGACCGCGACGTCGAGTGAATCCGTTTTTTCCCTCAATCCAAAGAGGACACTGTTGCTCATGCGCACGACGTTGAACGTGAGGGCCGGGTCGAGCCGGATCAGCTTCACGATGTCGCTTAAATCAGTGTCGGGATCGAGCAGGAGAAAGCGCAGCCGGGCAAACGTCGACGCGGCGGGCGCGAGCTTATTGCCGAGGGTAATGATGGTGTCGCGCGTGAGTGTCATGTGGCTAAAGCAGAGTGCTTCCCACGTTTCGACACGTTCCGGCCCGCGACTAAGCGGAAACTTCAACCGCCCGTTCTCCGGGAGTTCTCTTGCCGCGAGAAAGCGGTTCCTCGCTGTTTCCGGTGAGCACAGAAGAATGAACAGACGATAACGGAGGAAACGAAGATCTCATCTTCCTGGCGCACACCTTCGTTTTCTTCGTTACCGTTTCTGTTCAACCTAAATGCAGTTGAAGCCACAGATTCCACGGATAAGCGCAGATGACCAAGGCATTATTAATTACAGTCCCGTCGGCCTTGCGGGTGAATTGCGGCTGGGTACCTCTCCCTTAGTAATCCTCTGGATCCGTACTCATCAGTGTAATCTATGG
>CAYVDZ010000183.1:0-8774 GCA_964450575.1 uncultured Opitutus sp. | reverse complement strand
TTTGAATCCGGTTCTTGATCTCGAAATCGGCCGTGCCCTTGGTGACGGAGTTCTGATTGAACACCACATTGCGGTTCCATTGGCCGCCGGCGGTGGTCTGACCGATGGCCTGAGCCTCGGTGGAACGACCGCGGGTGTAGGACAGATCAAAGCCCCACCTGTCCTTGATCGGACGAGCCCATTGGAGCGACATGTAGGTCGAATCGCCTACGGACGTATTCTGCACGCGAATCAGCGCGGTATAAGGCGCGAACTTGGCATTGGCCAGCGTGCTGGGATTACCTGCGAAACGTTGACGGCCATCGGCACCCAAGGTCGTCGGACGAATGTTCTCGTTGGTCACGAACAGCGCCTGATCAATAATGCTGTGGACGACCTCGACGGTGAGAATGGTATCCAGGATCCCGAGCTTGTGCTCGACGGCGAGATTACCGCGCCAGGACTGCGGCAACTCGGTACCGTTGTCCGCCCAGTTAACTTCACGACGCAGGCTCGGGTTGTCGACACCCGTACCGATGGGGTTGGCGGGTTCGAAGTTGTCGCGCAAATACGATGTGAGACTCGTGGGCAACTGGCCCTGAGACGAGAGCTGCGTGAAGGCCCCAACGCCCGTCTGGCCATAGGAGTTCGAGAAGATAACCCACGGTGCGCGACCGAAGAAGTGGCCGAAACCACCGCGAAGCTGCGTGCGACGATCATCGTCGAGCGCAAGGTTGAAGCCCACGCGTGGCGAGATGCTGCTGGTGCCGTCGACGGTGCCGTCGTTGCGGAAGCCCGTGTCACGCAGAAACGCTTGGTTCAGCGCGGGAGCGAGAGGGCTCTCCACAAACTCATATCGGAGGCCGCCCGTGAGTGAGAGCCGGCTGTTTAAGTCCCATTTCGCCTGAGCGAAGATGCCGGTCGTGGCCATCTCCGAGACGTCAGCAATCGGACGCACCGTCGGATCGTAGGCGCTGCGCTCAATCACCGCATTCGTGTCGGCAAGAAAGTCGGCGTAGTTACGATAAGCGACGCGCCCGTAGGAGCCAGCCCGGAACAGATTGTAGAAGTCGGATTGCTCACGCTCGAAGCCACCGGAGAACACGAAGTTCTTCCAAGCATAGGTAGCGATGGCGGACATCTGCTGGCTCTCGACGGCGATTGCATTGCCGTGACGGAATTGCTCGCTGCCGGCAATGTAGGCGCCGTTGGTCACGGCGGCGCCGTTAACGGCATCGTTTCCCGCGACGCCGGCGATTAGGATCATAGGAGCGGTCGTGTTGAGCGGCGTCGCCTGATCCTGCGTGGTCTGAGAGTACTTGAGCTCGGTCGAGAGATTTGAGGACCACTGGCTGTTGAGCTGGCCAGCCACCGTCTTTTCCTGCCGGGTTTGGGCATAGAAGTGACCATCGGGAGTCGTGAGGATCCCTCCCGCAACGCCATTGAGGGTGGTACTGGTACCGCCGAAGTTACCGAACTGCGGCACTTCGCCCTCGGTGGTGGTATAGCGAACGCTGAGGCGCTGGTTGGACGTAATGTTCCAATCCACCTTGGCGCTGATCTTTTCATCCGACGCGGTATTGGCGGTCTTGCCCGTCACCGCGTTGCCCCAATTGATGGTCTTGCCAGAAGCTTGAGAAATTTGCTGAAGGCGTTGGAGAATCTGTGGCTCCAGCGACGTGGTAAAGCGGGGATCACGGCCGGCGCTAATGCTCTCGAAATCCTCATACGAGAGGAAGAAGAACACCTTGTTCTTGATGATCGGGCCGCCGAACGTCGCGCCAAAGGTGCTACGTTCCAACCTCGGCGTCGTCTTCGTCCCGGAGTTCACAAATTCACGCGCGTTATACCCCTGCAATTTGACGCCGAAGAGCTCGTCGCCTCGGAAGTACGTGTAAACGGATCCACGAAAACGGTTGGTGCCAGACTTCGTCACCGCATTGATCGAAGCACCCGTGAAACCGGCCTGGCGGACGTCGTAGGGCGAGACCTGAACCGCGAGCTGCTCGATGGTATCGAGCGAGAGCGGATTGAAGAACGAAGCGAGACCGGTGCCGTTGAGGCCGAAGAGGTCGTTGATGCGCGTACCGTCGATCTGAATGGAATTATAACGATTGTTCTGACCGAGCGCGGTGATCTGCGACTCTTCGCGATCGCCGAAGGTTTCACGCAGCGTCACCAAAGGCGAAGCACTGATCATATCCGCCAGGGAACGCTCAGACGTGGGTTTGGTGCCTAGGCGCTCGCTGGAGAGCAGCGTTCCCGCACCGGTGGCTGATCCATCGAGATCGGAGCGCGACGCCGTGGCAACGAAACTCTGCATCACCACGACGTCGGACTTGATGACGACATTCACGTCGATGTCAGTTCCGAGTTGAGTGAACACTTCGGTGTTGGGGGTGCCGCTAAAACCCGTGGCGACGGCCGACACGGCATAGGGACCTCCGACTGGAAGACCGCGGAAGTTATACCGGCCCACCTCATTGGTGATCGCGGTGAAAGTGGCGTTGGTTGGCGTAAAAACCGCCGTAACCGTGGAACCGACGATGGCTTTCCCGTTGGTATCGCGGACGTAGCCCGTGATCCCAGACGTGGTAATTTGCGCCATCGCACTCGGACTAAACGCTCCGGCCAAAAAGGCCAAAGCTGCGAGCAAGACGAATCTGAAGGACGACTTTTGCATTGTACTGGTGTAGGTGAGACCTCGATGTGACCCGAACATTAAGAGAAGGAGGAGACTGATCGGCAGTAACCGAGTCAAGTATACTGCCACGCCTGCGGGCGGAGCGGAATCAACGTTACTCGACCGTAACACGAACCGGGAGGAATCATCGATTGAGAGAATTGGGTTTCCTTGAGGGTGGTCAGCTGCTTCTTCAGGGGCCTTGTGAGCTTAAGCCGTGCCGCTCGTGAAATATCGCCCCTGCGGGCGACCATCCCCTTGGAAGTAATCCTGCTGGGCTCGCTTTTTGCATATGCCAACTCGCTGGCTGTTCCCTTCGTCTTCGATGACATTCCAGCGGTCGCACTCGGCGGTCGGATCGCGGAAACCGGCTCTTGGAGTGAAGCGTTCGGCGCTGGAGCGGACGCCGGCGAAACCACCAGCGGCCGGCCGATTTTCGCTCTCACCCTCGCGTTCAACCACCTCCTCAGCGGATCCCACGTCTGGAGTTATCACCTCCTTAATCTCCTGATTCATGCCGCGGCCGGTCTCACCTTGTATGGCATCGCCTGGCGCACGCTCGCCCTGGCTCCACTGCCGGGTCATCTCCGCGCCGTAACCGGACCCATGGCGATGACACTGGCCACACTCTGGACTGTCCACCCGCTCCAAACCCAAGCCGTTACATATACCGTCCAACGCGCCGAGTCTCTGAGTGGGCTGTTCCTGTTGCTGACACTGTACGCATTCCTTCGCGCGACCGAGGCTCCCTCTCCACGGCGATGGCAGACGGCGTCCGTGGTGGCGGCGGCTTTGGGCATGGCAACCAAGGAAGTCATGGTCGTGGCTCCGCTCCTCGTGCTGCTCTATGATCGAACCTTTATAGCCGGCACATTCCGCGCGGCGCGGCAGGCCCGAAGCGGTTATTACGGCACGCTGGCTGCCACGTGGCTGGTGCTGGCGGTTCTCGTCCTCAGTACGGAAGGCCGCGGCGGAACGGCCGGATTCGATAGCAAAGTGGGCGCCTGGCATTACCTGCTCACTCAGGCGAGCGCGATCCCTCGCTACCTTCAGCTGACACTCTGGCCGCATCCCTTGGTCTTTGATTACGGGGCGACCGTGATCCGCGACCTCGGTGCTGTCGCCTTGCCCGCGACCTTGGTGGTCACACTGCTAGGGGCGACGGCGTGGGCCGTATGGCGGGCACCGGCGTGGGGTTTTCTGGGCTGCTGGTTTTTTTTCGTACTGGCCCCCAGCTCGAGCGTCATCCCGATCGCTTCGCAAACCATGGCGGAACACCGGATGTATCTCGCCTTGGCGGCCCCCCTCGCGCTCGCGGTCATTGCCCTCTACGCCGGCTTGGGACGGCGCAGCAGCGGGATCCTGGCCATCCTGGTGCTCACCGGCATCGGCCTGACGCACCTGCGCAACACGACTTATCGCAGCGATCTCAGCCTTTGGGCCGACACCGTGGCCAAACGTCCGGAGAATCCCCGCGCGCATCACAATCTAGGTTTGGCGGAATTCAACCGTGCGCAGTTCGACCCGGCGGCACGCCACTTCAGCGAAGCGATTCGCTTGCAGCCGGAGTCGACCGAATCGCACTACAATCTCGGTCTGATCATGGCGCGCCTCGGCCGCCCTGCCGAGGCAGTGGGGCATTACGAACGCACGCTCGCCCTCGAGCCACGCCACGTTCAGGCGCTTAACAACCTTGGCAACGCGCTTCTCGCCCTCGGCCGCCCCGGCGAGGCCCGTCCGCCCTACGAGCGCGCCGTGCAAATTGACCCGACGTTTGCCGAACCGCACAGCAATCTCAGCGACGCGCTGCTCCAACTCGGCGATGCCGCCGGCGCCCTTCGCCAGGCGGAAGCAGCCCTCCGATTAAAACCGGACTTTGCCGAGGCTCACTTCAACGCCGCCAACGCGTTAGCCGTATTGCGGCAATTTGATCCGGCCCGCACCCAGTACGAACGCGCCCTTCAGCTTCGTCCCGACGATGCCGGGATGCACAACAATCTGGCCAACGTGTTAACCGAACTAGGCGACTTGCCGGGCGCCGTCAGTCGCTACGAGAAAGCCCTGGCTCTCGCTCCCGACTTCGTCGATCCCCGCCGCAATCTTGCGCTGCTGCTGCTGCACCTGGGACGACCGAACGCCGCCGAGCCCCACCTTGAATTCCTCGTCCGGCGTTTCCCCAGCGATCCGGCCATCGCCCAGGCCCTTCAGGAAACGAGAGCCGCCTTGGGTCGCTAAAACCCCAGCCTCAGTCACCGGGTTCCAGTCGGCGGCCCAGTGATGGCACGGAACTGCACCGTCGCAGAGCGGCCGGTCAGGCGGCGTGGCCAACCCTCGCAACGCAAACGGCACGGTCGGGGGGCCATTTTCGCTCCGACGGGATAGCGGGCGTTCCGGCATATAGCCTCCACGCTTCTCATCTGCGAGTGCACTCGGGTGTCGAGGTTTGTAACTCTCGCTGATCGGGGGAGCTACATCCGTCCGTCCGTTTCTCCCAGCCCGAAAGTGCAGGATGCACGGAGGCGGGATCTCTCTCGCGCAGGTTGCACGAATTATCCTACGGACCGGGCTATCGGAGATGCTACGGACGAAAATCTAAATATCTAATGAGTAATCGCTTGAAGCATGCTGATAACCGTTGGCACGGCATGAGGTAATAGAGAGGGGTACGAGAAAGGCATTCGGCCATCTTCAACCTCAATCACCCTTCATAAAATGATCGCTCACTCTCCCCTCCCCCCGTCCACTAACCCAAAAAATTCCCGTACCTCCAGCGAGCGCGCTGCCCGGGCTGCGGCCTCGCATCAAGAAGCCGCGTACGATGCGGAACTTGTAAGTCGTTTCAACGGCGGTGACGAACCCGCCTTCGTTGAAATCATGACGCGTTATCGCGAAAAGATTTTCTCGGTCGCGCTGGCCCTGTTGCGTAACCGCGCCGATGCCGAAGAAATCGCGCAAGATACGTTTATCCGAGCTCATCGCGGCTTGGCGCGTTTCCGCGGCGACTCTTCCCTCGCCACGTGGTTGCACCGCATCGCGGTCAACTTGGCCCGCAATCGTTACTGGTACTTCTTCCGTCGCCGTCGGCACGCCACGCTCTCGCTGGATTGCCCGTTGAGCGACGATAGCGAAGCGACCTTCGCCGATCTCGTCGCGACCGACGCCCCGAGCCCGTCCCGGGAAGCCGCCACTGGCGAATTCTCTGCGCTGGTTGCCACCTGCATGGAAAAACTCGATTCGCGTCACCGCGAGATCCTGACCCTGCGCAACCTGCTAAACCGGTCCTACGACGAGATCGCACAGACCTTGGGCATTAATGTCGGAACAGTGAAGAGCCGCATCGCCCGGGCGCGCGGAAATCTCCGGTCCTTGCTGGTCGAGGCATGCCCCGAGTTTGCTCCCGATGCCTCGCCGAGCGACTGGTTCGAGCCCACCCGCACAAGCGGACGTCTGGAAGTGGCGGTCGCCTAACGGCACCACCGATCGGGTCTGAGTCGAGCGAGTTTTTTTGCCCGCGCGCCCACCGCCCGTTGGCTTCCGTGAATAATGGCCCAGAGCCGCGTCGGCCCCGTGCGACGCGGCTCTTTGCGTTCGGAAGCAGTCACCAAGGCTTCCGCCCGCTGGCAGTACCGGGATCGGGACCAAGGCGTCGCAGGAACATGGACCTTCTATGACCATTGTTCGCAATCCGACGATCGACACACTCCTTCGCATCGCAGTCGCCCTCGAAGTCGACCTGGCGGATGTGCTGCGGCGTGCTCAACGCGCCGCCGTACGAGACCACGAGAGTTCGAGGAAAGACCGGCCCAAAAATTGAACACGAACCAAACTCAACAGAGTCCCCGCGTCCCATGTCGTCATCCTACAGGGTCTGAACCTCGAAAATTTGATGTACGCAAGTCAGCGTTCATGGGCGCGAAGGTCGTCGGTAATACGCCATGGATTTCCGGCGTCCGCGCCACGGATTTTACAGCGAGGCGCTTGCCGCCCCCAAGTGTCGGCACCGAGCAAGACTCGCGATCGCCTCACGACGTGACCACCCTCTTAACCGGCGCATCGCTGGGCAAATACTCAATACGATCCGCCCAATCCCAGGCTTTAGCTTCGTGCCAGAAGTTCACGAGTAGCCTGGCCTGCTTGCCATACGCTACGGCGGAAACCGACCGGCGAAAGAGAATGACACCGGCGTGCCCCAAACCTTCGCGCGTCAGTGCGTCGGCGTGCATCGGCATGCTCGCGCGATCAAAACCAACAAGAATCGTTTCGCTTTCCCGCAATGCCATCAAGAGAGCGGGGTCTTTCACCGACAGGTACATGCCTTCATTCCAATCCGATATGTGGATGATCGGAAAGGTGGCTTCTATTTGCCGACATGCAGCTACCAGGTGGTGAGACGTGTTTTCGTCGGCCAGGAGTCGGGATTTCATTGGCCGACTTCGGCCTCACGCTGATGCGTGATCTCTTTCGGACACGCTCTGGCATATGCCAGTGCACACCGCACCAGTGCAGGCGGCCACCGAAAGTGTTCGGCTGTCTTGGCGATGGTCTTGGCTTGGTGATGCGCGTCCACGACTTCCCAAACCGCGACACGATGCCCGAGCACATACGCTTCACGTCCGCCGGCTGAATCGCGAAATCCAATGCCCGGGAACTCCTCCTCCAACGCTTTTTCTTTCAGGTAGAGGCTGCTCAAGGTCGACACTTCAAGGTGCCGGCGCTTCGCCTGACGCGAGAGCAACATCGCATGTTCTTCTTCGATTCGGCACGATTGCACAACAGTTGGCACGCCCGTACCGTGTTTACATTGTAAACGGTGTCAAGCAGGCCACCGTCGCGCGGGTGCACTCGACCAGCTCAATGTCGCTACTGAATCGAACACCGTTGTCACCGTGCGCAGCGGACTGCGCGCTCCAATGGAAACGTCCCGGTTTCGCACCCCCTTTTGTAGCGCGACCGGGCGTGCGCTATAATTCCAGAACGATGCTATTACGCTGGGCGACCGACAATTGGTTTACGGTCCTCCACACTCTCGCAATCCTGAGCAGCTTTTCGTTCACTTGGGTCGCACTGCGTCGCGCCGGCTCCGGGTGGTCTCGCGCCGCATTCGCCGCGGCCATGCCCTGGCTCCGGCCCTGGCGGAGTTCGCGCGCTGGCTCGGGCTGCGGGCCTGAGCGCCCCCCGATCCGGCAGCGTTTCCGGGTCCGTTCACACCTGGACCTTCGGGTGTGCGTGGCCGTTCGATGCGGCCTCGTGGGCGCTCACTCCAACGCCCACCCTAAAAACGGTGGCAACGCGCCAAGAGATTTTCCGTGCTCTGGTGCAAGGGTGCCGCTTATTCAGGGATGGTCCATGCCGACTGATCCTTCAGAACTCGATCTCCTGTTGAAGCGCACCTTTGGGTACGGGAGCTTCCGTCCGCTCCAACGCGAGATCTGCGAAGCCACGCTCGCCGGGCGGGATGTGTTCGCGCTCCTGCCGACTGGCGGCGGCAAATCATTGTGCTTCCAGATCCCAGCGCTCACGCGCGGCGGCCTGACCGTGGTGGTTTCGCCCCTGATTGCGTTGATGAAGGATCAGGTGGACCAACTGCAGGCCAGTGGCGTGGCGGCGACGTTCCTGAATTCGACCCTCGATGCCGATGAGGCGCGTTCGCGCCTGCGCGGTTTGCATCGCAACGAGTATCGCCTGCTCTACGTCGCGCCCGAGCGCCTGATGCTCGACGGCTGGATCGACAACCTCAAGAAATGGAACGTCACCTGCGTCGCGATCGACGAGGCCCATTGCGTCTCCGAATGGGGCCACGACTTCCGGCCCGAGTACCGCCAGATCTCGAAACTTCGCGACGCCTTGCCGGACGTGCCGTTAATGGCGCTCACCGCCACGGCGACCACGCGCGTGCGCCACGATATTGTCACGCACTTGAAGCTGCGGCAGCCGGACGTTTTTGTCGCCAGCTTCAACCGTCCCAATCTTACGTACCGGGTCGTCCCGAAGGACCAACCGTTGAAACAGATCATCGACTTTGTGCGGAAGCGCCAAGCCGACAGCGGGATCATCTACTGCGCGAGCCGGGCCACCGCCGAGCGCGTGGCCGAGGCCCTGGCCGGCCGCGGCT
>CAYVDZ010000182.1:583-8777 GCA_964450575.1 uncultured Opitutus sp. | reverse complement strand
TCACCGGAATGCCTGAGGCCGACCCGATTATCCGCGAGAGCTATCGATCTGGCTGGGAAATAGCTTAACTCGCGGACGCCGATCCGCGGAGGGGAACCTCCGTCCAGCCTCCGTCCCCGTGTTCGGACGCATCGTCTCGCGTGCTCGTCCATCAGGCTCGGACTTGCCGGTGAATTCGTCTCGCCACCCGCAATTAGCCGCTGATCTTGGTTCTTTCTAATCATGCCCGCCCCCTCCGTTCTCCCTCGTCGGCTTGGCGCCGCCGCGCTCGTCTGTCTGTTTTCCGTTCCCTTGCTGGCTCAGACCCCGACGCCGAAGAAGGTCTACTCTGACAACAGCCCCGCGACCGGCGAGCTGGTGCTCCATAAATGGTCCGGCACGCTCAACGTCCCCGATCCGGTGGCGTGTGCGGTCGATCCACAGGGGCGGGTTTACGTTGCGGCCACGACGCGCCGCAAGGTGGGCGATCTCGATATTCGCGAACACACGATGTGGATTCCCGACGATGTCGGACTCACCAGCGTGGCCGACAAGAAGGCGTTTTTTCATCGCGAACTCGCTCCGGGAAAGATGCGGCTGCCCCGGGCCAGTCTAAAGGATCACAACGGCGACGGCTCCATCGACTGGAAGGATCTGACGCATCACACCGAGCGCATCTATCAGCTTCGTGATACCAACGGTGATGGAACGGCGGATACGATGACCGTTTTCGCCGAGGGTTTTAACACTGAGGTAACCGGGATCGCGGCCGGCGTGATGTATCATGACGGCTGGGTTTACGCGACGATCGCGCCCGATCTCTGGCGATTCAAGGATACGGACGATGACGGCGTGGCGGACATCCGTGAAGTGTTGGTGCACGGTTTCGGTGTGCACATCGCCTATGCGGGCCACGACATGCACGGACTCACGGTGGGTCCGGACGGGCGGATTTATTGGAGCATCGGTGACAAAGGATTGAACGTCACCTCGCGCGAGGGCCGGAACTTCGCGTATCCCAACGAAGGTGCGGTCATGCGGGTGGAGCCCGACGGGTCGAATTTCGAAGTGTACGTGCGCGGTAGCCGCAATGCGCAGGAGCCGGCGTTCGATGCCTTTGGCGATCTCTTTGCGGTGGACAATGACGCCGACATGCGGGGCGAGCGGGAGCGGTTTGTCTATTTGCCGGAGGCGAGCGACAGCGGCTGGCGGAATAACTTTCAATATATGAAAGAAGACAGTCCGTGGATGCGTGAAGGCTTGTGGAAGCCGCATCACCCGGGGCAGCCGGCGTATCTCTTGCCGCCGCTGGCGAGTTACTCGGATGGCCCGGCGGGTTTTAAACACGATCCGGGTACCGCCCTGAGTGACAGGCAGCGCGGAATCTTTCTGTTGAATGAGTTCCCGTCGGGAAAAATGAAAGGCTTCCGCATCGAACGTGACGGAGCCTCGCACAAGATGGTCGACGCGCGGGTGGTGAATGATGGCATCATGGGCATCGGCATGAGCTGGCACCCGGATGGATCGCTCATGATGGTGGATTGGATCGGCGGCTACCCGCTCGACGAGCTCGGTGCGCTCTGGCGCGTCGACGCGAAGGGTGGAGCGGACGACCCGAAGCGGAAGGAAACGCACGCGATCCTCCGCGCGGGCTTTGCGCAGCGGGCGGATGGCGAACTGGTTTCTCAGCTCGGCCACGCAGATCAGCGGGTCCGCCAAGGCGCGCAACTCGAGCTCGCGCGGCGCGATCGCCGAGACGCCTTGCTCGCCGTGGCGACCGATGGCCGTGCGGCGCTGCTTGCCCGCATTCATGCGCTCTGGGGCTATGGCCAGCTCCTTCGACGCAACGCGGGCGAAGTGGCCCTCGTAGTTCCGCTGTTGCGTGACGCCGACGCCGAGATCCGGCGCCAGGCGATCAAGGTTCTAGGTGATGTCGCGACCACGGCGGCCAAAGGACAAGGTGGCGTGTTGGTGCCGCTGCTCGCCGATGTCTCGCCACGCGTGCGGGAGATGGCCGCGATCGTGATTGGGAAATTTGGCGAACCCAAGGCGGTGGCGGCGTTGTTCGCCATGGCGGAAAAAGAAGGCGCTCAACCCGTGTTGCGCCACGCCGTGGTCACTGGTTTAGCCGGCAGTGCCACGGTCGAGCAGCTCGTGGCGGGAACGGCGCACGCCAAGGTGCAGGTGCGGCTGGCGAGCTTGGTCGCGTTGCGCCGGCTTAAGGCGCCGGCCATCGCGGCGTATTTGAAAGATGGTGACGAACTCGTGGTCGCAGAAGCCGCGCGAGCGATTCATGACGACGGCTCGATTCCGGCGGCGCTGCCCGCGCTGGCCGCTTGGTTGGAGCAGGCGCCACGCCACGAGATGACTGCCCGACGGGCGATCAACGCCAACTTGCGCCTGGGAACACCGGAAGCGGCCACGCGGCTGTTGGCGTTTGCGTTGAATGAAGCGGCCGCCCGTGAGATGCGCGAAGAGGCCCTTATCGCGTTGCGGGTCTGGCCCGAACCGCCGCGCCTGGACCGGGTGGATGGTCATGCGCGCACCATCAAGACGGCGGCCATCGCCCAAGTACTGACACCGAAGCTGGATCAGCTGCTCGCCTTGCAGGATCCCGGGCTCAAGACGCTCGCGATCGAAATCATGATTGCGCATGCGCTCAAAGCTGCGCCGGAGCAGATCGCCGCCATCGTCTCTGAGAAGAGCGCGACCGGTGAACTCCGCGCGCAGGCGCTCCGCCTGTTAGGTGGCGAGCAACGCGCGAACGCTGGTTTCAATCGGGCGCTCGAGGCGGCCTTGTCGACGGATTCGCCTGAACCGCTCCATCGCGCCGGCCTGGAGTTGCTATTGCCCAATCAGGTGGACCGCTTGGTGAGCGTGGCGCAGACCGTGCTGAAAACCCGCAGCGTGCCGGAGCAGCAACACGCCATCGGCCTGCTCGCCCGCGCTGGTCAACCGGTCGCGGATGCTGTGCTGAAAACCCTCGGTGATTCGCTCGTGGCCGGTCGGGCTGCGCCGGTACTAAAACTGGATGTGATCGAGGCCTTGCGGGCACGAAGCGCCGCCAATCCCGTTCTCGCGAAACAAGCCGCCGCGTTTGCAAGCCGGCCCGAGGCGGTCGCGCAGACCGAACTACTCGACGGAGGAAGCGTCGTGCTCGGCCGTGAGATGGTCGTCAATCATCTGGCGGCCAATTGCATGGCCTGCCATGCAATCGAAGCCAGTGGCGGCAGTGAGGTCGGACCCAACTTGCGCACGATCGGCTCCCAACGCGACGCCGCCTATCTGCTCGAAGCTTTGATCCAGCCATCGGCGACCGTCGCCACCGGTTACGGCATCGTGAATGTCACGTTGAAAGACCGCTCGGAAATCACCGGTACCCTTGCCCGTGAAACGCCGGAAGCGGTCACGGTGCGGATGTTCGATGGCACCAACAAAACGGTAGCCCGCCAGGATATCGTCCAGCAGACTCCACCAGTTTCCATCATGCCTCCGATGACCGGCATCCTTCAGCCACGGGAGTTGCGCGATGTGGTCGCCTATCTGGCCAGCCTCAAGAGTGGACAGCCGCGTGGAGCCAAGGGCGGCAGCGGCGAATAACCCTGGAAAATGCAGTTGAAGCCACCGATTTCACAGATGAGCACAGATTACCAAAGCATTATAAATTACAGTCCCTTCACCTTGCGGGTGAATTGCGGGTAGGTGGCTCTTCAGAAGCCGATGACGACTGACGCGGAGAAGTGTAGGGGTACTTCATCATCGCCGCCAAAGGCGCTTTGATCGCTGCGGCCCAGATCTCATAGCCCTTCTCGCCGAAGTGCAGGAAGTCGTGCATGACATCTTTGGAGATCGTGCCGTCGGATTGGAGGAATTTCTTGCTGATATCGAGGTAGCGCACGTTTTTGCCGTCGCCGAGCTTGGCGATGGTGGCGTTGATTTCGTTGACTTGCTGGCGCTGCGGATGGTCGGGTTTTTCGCCGCGGGGGAAGATCGCGAGCAATAATATCTTCGTATCCGGTAACTGGGTGCGGAGCGTCTTCACGATCGCGGCTACGCCCGCGGCCACCTCGGCTGGCGAGTTGCGCGGCGCGGTTCCGCCGGGTTCAAATCCGGTGTTGTTCGTGCCAATCATCAGCACGACCGCTTTCGGTTTGATGCCGTTAAGCTCACCGTTCTGCAGACGCCACAACACGTGTTGCGTACGGTCGCCGCCAATGCCGAAGTTCGCAGCGCCGAGCGGGGCGAATTCGCGGTCCCAGACGGCTTTGCCGCCGCGCTCCGGATTCGCGTTGCGCCACGCGTCGGTAATCGAATCGCCGATGAAGAGGACATTGACGCCTCCTTGCTTCGCGATCTCCACGAAGCCGTCGTGACGGACGACCCATTTCGCGTCACGCGGCGCGGGTTGGATCGCGGTGTTGGCGATGACAGGGAGTGCGAGGGCGCTGACGAGCAGCGTCACCAGGGGAAGGCGACAGGAACGAAGGAGCGAGATCATGGGGAAAACGAAGAGGGAGGAAGGGAGACGAAGGACAGTCGCGCCGGCAGTTACGCCGGCAGGTGCGACGGCGACGACGGCACTTCAGGAGGAACGGTCGAGTCGGTTACAATCAGAAGTTGAACTGATCGATATTACCCTTGTTGAACGAGAAGGGCTTTCCGAGGAGGATGTTGTCGCCCTTGATTTCGAACGTGCCAAGGGAGCCGGCTTTGATGCTGGTCGCCCCTTTTTTCAGTTCGTTCTTTGCGAGCGCGACGCCGGCGTAGATCGTGAGATAACCCAGATCTTCCGTCTTCCAGAGGATGACGGTATCGATGACGCCGTCATGGACATAGCGGCGATTTTCACTCGGCAGGCCGAGACCCATGACCTTCACCTGGCCGGTCTTGCCGGCCTGTTTCACGGCTTCGGCGGCGCCGGGGACTCCGGGTGAACAGATCGACATGATGAGCTTGAGATTGGAATTCGCACTCATCATCGCGGTCGCTTCCGATTGCGCTTTGTCCTTGAGGTCGTCACACGGGCGGACGGCAACGAGCTTCATTTTAGGATACTTTTCCTTGAGGCGGGCCTCGATGTGCTTTTGCCATTCGCGTTGATTCGCGGCGGTGAGCGACGCGGTAATCATGGCAAACTCGCCCTCGTTGTTCAGCAGGCGCGCGGCTTCATCCATCAGCGCGTGACCGATGCCTTCGGGTGTGGCCTGATTGACGAAAAACGAGCGGGCATCCGGCATCGCGTCGGCATCATACGTGATCACCTTGATGCCCTGGCGCTGCGCCTTGCGGAGTGCGGTGGAAATGCCTTCGCGATTCTCGGCGGCTACGGCAATCACGTCGACGCCGAGGGTGATCCAGTTCTCGACGATCTCGTTTTGTTTGGCGGCATTGCTATCGGTCGGGCCGTCGAAAAGCAGTTGCACTCCGAGTTCCTTCGCGGCTTTTTCCGCGCCGGCTTTGCAGGAGATGAAGTAGGCGTTGCCTTTCGATTTCGGCAGGAAGGCGACGATCAGGTCCGAGTTGGCGGCGGCGTGGGTACTCGCCACGGTGCCAAGCAGCAGGGCGGCAACGAGACCGAGGCGGAGGAGGGATTTCATGCAGTGGATTTGGGTTTAAGTTCGGGGGTGGCCGTCGCGGGGTGGCGACCGCGCCAACGACTCCATAGTCGCGGCAAAACGCTTCCGGTCAACGCGAGGAGCAACAATGCGCCCGTGAGCAGTCCGGCCATCTCTTCGGCGGCATTCATCCGCATCACGATAGGCAGGGTGGCGAGGCCGTTTTTCAAGACCGCGATCGCGGCGACGCCGAGCAGGGTGCCGAAGACGCTGCCCGTGCCGCCGAAGATACTCGTGCCACCCAGAACCACTGCGGTGATGGCAAAGAGCTCGTAACCGAGTCCGGCATCGGCCTTCGCCTGGCCCAGGCGGGCGGTATAAATGATGGCGGCGATCGCCGCGACCACGCCCGCAATGACATACACCAGAGCGACGCGACGTTCGACTGGCAAGCCGGCGTAGCGCGCCCCTTCCGGCGAGAAACCGATCGCCCGGAACGAGCGCCCGTAGGTGGTGCGATGCACGAGCAGCCCGATGGCGATGGCCACCCCGACGAAGATCCATGCCTGCGTCGGCACCCCCAGCCATCGCTCCTGGCCGATGAAGAGGAAACTCGCAGGGAAATCCGTGTACGTGATCGCACCCCGCGTGATCGCCTCGGCGAGTCCGCGGAAGAGCGAATAGGTGCCAAGCGTAACGATCAGCGGCGGCAAACGCAGCTTGGTGATCAATGTGCCATTAAGCGCTCCGGCGAGTCCCCCGATCACCAGCGTGAACGCGATCGCCACCGGAATCGGCAGGCCCGCGTCGTGCCAGAATTTGCCAAACAGGATCGCGCACAGGCCGAGCAGCGAGGCGACGGAAAGATCGATCCCCGCCGTGATAATCACGGGCGTCAACGCGAGGGCGAGCAGGCCAATCTCGCAGGAGTGACGCAGAATATCGAACTGCCGGTCGATCGTGCCGAAGCCGACCACGACTCCGCGGCGGTTCGTTGAGGTGCCGGCGTAATAGAAGAAAATCCATTCCGCGATCAGCACTAACAGGAGCAGGGTTTCATGCCGGAGCAGGAGTGCTTTCCAGTCCCGTTTCGGACGGTTCGGATTCGTGACACTCGGGTTCATTTTCCCGCTCCTTCCCGCCGGCTGCGGACGCCATCGGCCACGACCGCCAGAAGGATGATGCCGCCTTGTATCGCCTTTTCCCAATACGCCTCGATTCGCAAATGGATCAGCGCCTGCCCAAAGCAGGCGAGCAGTAACAGTCCCGCGAATACGCCCCAGAGCGTGCCGCGTCCGCCGGAGATGGCGACGCCGCCGACGACCACGGCCGCGATCACTTTCAATTCCAGTCCGCTGCCCGAAAGCGGCTGCACCTGCGGCGATTGCACCAGGTTCATCATCGCGGCGAGGCCGGTGAGGGCGCCCATGAAAACAAACACGAGAAACGTGCAGAGCTGCGGGCGAATGCCGGCAAGGCGGGCCGCTTCCGCGTCACTGCCCACCGCATAGACCAGGCGTCCCGCGGAGACGTGGCGCATGCCCCATCCGAGCAGCACGAGGATCACCAAGGCCGCGATTACGAGCGTCCATTGGCCGCCACTCTGGCTGAGTCCAAACCATTGCAGGCCATCCGGCAGGTTCACGAATTCACCCTGGCGAACCAGATTCAACCCTTGTCGCAACGTGACGAGGGTCGCGAGCGTGACCACGATCGAGGGCAGGCCAAGTCCGGCGATCAAGATCCCATTCAGCGCACCGAGCACGCCGCCGAGCGATACCGAAGCGAGCAGGACCAGCCCGAGGGGCCATCCTTTGGCTGCGAGCAAACCGGCGCACACGCCGATCACGGAAAACTGGGAGCCGACGGAAATGTCGATCTGCCGTGAGATGATGACGAGCGCCATGCCGCAGGCGACGATCAGCGTCGGAGCTTCGCGCGTCACGAGCGAGAGCAGCGGCTGCGGTTGATAAAACGCCGGGGCGAATACGGCCAGTCCGAGGAGCACGAGGGCCAGCGCGCCGGCGACGGAGAGTTCGCGGAAATAGCGGGCCATGTTAATTTTGACCGAGAGCCGCGGCCATCACAGTGTGGGCGTGGGTGTTGGCCGGAAGGATGTCGACCACCGTGCCTCCGCGCATGACGCCGATGCGATCGCTCATGCCGAGGACCTCGGGGAGATCGCTGGAAATGAGCAACACGGCCAGGCCTTCGTGGGCGAGGCGGCGAATGATTTTGTGGATTTCGCTTTTTGCGCCGACATCGACGCCTTGCGTCGGCTCATCGAGAATCAGAAGGCGTGGCTTCGTCGCGAGCCAGCGCGCGAGCGAAACCTTTTGTTGGTTACCGCCGGACAGGCTGCCGCCGGGCGCCTCCGGACCGGAGCACTTGACGGCCAGATCACGGATATAATCCAGTGCGAGCGCGTGCTCCGCGTTGGGCCGCAACCAGGCGCCGCGGAAAATGCGGCGATGAATTGCCATCGTCATGTTGTGCGCGATCGGCAGCTCCAGGACGACGCCATGTTTCCGGCGATCTTCCGGGACGTACGCGATGCCCCGCGCGACCGCATCCTGCGGGTTACGCGGCCGGATCGGTTCGCCGTTGAGGCGGATTTCGCCAGTATCCGCCGGCGTGATACCGAAGAGGACCCGGGCGAG
>CAYVDZ010000182.1:0-573 GCA_964450575.1 uncultured Opitutus sp. | reverse complement strand
GTGCGACCGGCGCCGACCAGACCGGCGAGTCCAAAGACCTCGCCCGCGCGCACGTCGAAAGTGACGCCTTGAACGCCGGACGCATTGCAACCGACGTCACGCAGCGAGAGGACGACCTCGCGGGGAGCGGATTCGCTCGGCGGGTAAATCTGGGTCATTTCCCGACCGACCATCATGCGGATCAGGCCGGCCTCATTGATGTCGCCGACCGGGCTGGTGCCGACGGTCTGGCCATCGCGCAGCACGGTGACGCGATCGGCGAGGGCGAAGATTTCCTCGAGGCGATGCGAAATGTAGATGATGCCGACCCCGCTGGTGCGAAGTTCGCGCACCACGGCGAACAGGAGGTGTTGCTCCTTCTGGGTGAGCGAGGCGGTGGGTTCGTCCATGATGACGACGCGTGCACCGGCGCCGAGGGCACACGCGATTTCCACCAGTTGCTGCTCCGGCATCGAGAGCGTGCGGACCTCGGCATCGGGCGAGATTACCGCGCCGATGCGGGCGAGGAGCGTGCGGGCGCGTTCCTCGCGAGCGCGCCAATCGATCCGACGCACAGCCGAAGCGCCTTCGAGT
>CAYVDZ010000181.1:6676-8808 GCA_964450575.1 uncultured Opitutus sp. | reverse complement strand
GCCTTTCTGATGGAGAAACTTCGTGGTCCAGGCCGCAAACGGCCCGAAGAGCAGCGTTTTCTTGCCATCCAGCATGCGCGTGTCGAGGTGGGGCACCGCCATCGTGGGCGCGGCGTCGAGGGCTTGTCCGTAGACCTTGGCGCGATGCTGCTCGATGAGGCGCGGGTTATCGCAAATCAGCCACTGTCCCCCGATGGGAAATCCGCCGAGGCCCTTTGCTTCCGGAATACCCGATTTCTGAAGCAGGGGCAAACTACCACCGCCGGCACCGACGAAGACGAACTTCGCGCGCGTCGTGTGGACCTCCTTGGTCGCGAGATTTCGGGCGCGGATTTCCCACCCTATATCAGTTTGGCGGAGACCGATCACGCGATGGCCGCTTGCGATCGCGCATTCGTCCTGGGCGGCGAGCCAGCCCAACAGTTGCCGCGAGATCGCCCCGAAATTCACGTCGGTGCCGCCGTCCATTTTGGTCGCGGCAATCGGCCCGTCATCCCGTCCCTCGACCAGCAGCGGAGCCCAGCGCGCGATCGTGTCACGATCCGTGGTGTACTCCATTCCGGCGAAAAAATGATGGGCCGACATACCCGCATGCCGCGCTTTCAGGAAGTCAACCTGCGCCTGCCCGTGCACGAAACTGAGATGGGGCACCGGGTTGATAAACGCCTTTGGCCGCTCTGCCATTCCGCTCGCGACGGCATAACTCCAGAACTGCTTCGAGTGTTCGAATTGCTCGAAGATCTCGATGACCTTGCTCACGTTGACGGAGCCGTCGGCTTCGCGCTTCGGAGTGTAACTCAGCTCGCAGATCCCGGCGTGGCCCGTGCCTGCATTATTCCAGCCGTCGGAGCTCTCGCGCGCGAGCCCGTCGGTCACTTCAAAGACCTGGCAACTGAGGCGTGGCTCCAAGCGTTTGAGCAAGCCGCCGAGGGTCGAGGACATGATGCCGCTGCCAATGAGAACGACGTCGACGTTTGCGAGTGGAGCGGAAGGAGTCATGCAGGTGAGCAGGAGGAAGGAGGATTCAGCTGGGTACTGGAAAGGAAGGGAAGCCGGTAAAACAATAATTGCAGGAAACGTTTCCCTTTCTTGTTGTATTCAAGGTCAAACCTTGTTGCTTACGCCGACTTGTCGGCAAGTCGGCGCCCTCACGTTCCTGCGACCCCGGCATTCCCCGCTCTTCTGTTTCATTCCTTGCTCACTTCGTTGTCCTCGTGAAGTCCGGTACCGTTGAATCGCATCGCTCCCCAACTCGGCCGGCTCAAGTGGGCCGAGGGCGCTTATCCTACGCCGCTCGGTCCAATCAAAGACCGTCACGAACGTCAGCCTGATGGCTCCATCAAGTCCCAAATCAATGCGCCCGCCGGCATTGTTGTCGTCCGTGAATAACACCCCTTTTTCTTCCTGAGCATGCGCGAGTGCCCTTAAATTAGGCGCCTGAGCGACCGGTTATCGCTTTGGTCCCTTTGGCTTTTTCAATGAATTCCCCGTTCCCATTTCTCCTCGCTCCTCGCTCCCGGATGCTGCCGTTGCTGGCCCTGCTGCTCGTTACCACGCCGGTACGCGTTGCGGCGCAGTCGGCCGCTTCTCCGGTGACGCTAACCGCACTGCGGGTCGAATATCTCGTCGCTCCCGACAATATTGAAAGTCCGGCGCCCCGCCTGTCCTGGCGCCTCGAATCGACCCAACGCGGAGCGGCGCAAACCGCTTGGCAAGTTCGGGTCGCTTCGAGCGCGGAGAAACTCGCGCGCGGCGAAGCCGACCGTTGGGACAGCGGTCGCGTGGCCGGCGATGCCACCAACCAAATCGTGTATGCCGGCCGTGTGCTCGCCTCCCGCATGGAGTGCTTCTGGCAGGTGCAGGTCTGGGATGAATCGAACCGCGCTTCCGGCTGGAGCGCGCCGGCGCGCTGGACCATGGGACTGTTGCACGCGGAGGACTGGCGCGCGCAGTGGATTTCCTATCGCGACGACGAACCGCTGCACACCGATCGCAACACGCTGCATCTGCCCGCGCCACGCCATTATCTGAAAACCTTCTCCGCGCCGAAGACGGTCCGGCGAGCGACCGTCTATGCTTCGGCGCTTGGAATCTATGATCTTTATTGCAACGGGCAGCTTGTCGGTGACGCG
>CAYVDZ010000181.1:4267-6576 GCA_964450575.1 uncultured Opitutus sp. | reverse complement strand
GTACGCGTGAAACGATTGTCACGGACGAGAGCTGGCGTGTGACCGATCGCGGCCCGACTCGCGAGGCGGACATCATCATGGGCGAGGCCTACGATGCCCGGGCGGAGTTGGGTAACTGGTCCGCGCCTGGATACGATGCGAACGGCTGGGCGCACGTGGTTCTCGCCGCGTCTAATCCCAATATTAAAGCGGTCTATTCAGATGCTGCCGGCCAGCGCGAAATGAACCTCGGATTCGTGAAACCGCCGAAGCTACAGGCCTACTCCGCGCCTCCGATTCGGATCACCGAGGAGCTGCCCGCCAGGACGGTGACCGAACCGAAACCAAAGGTTTACGTGTTCGATCTCGGCCAAAATTTCGCAGGCTTGGTGCGCCTCGAGGTCAAGGGGGCCGCCGGCACGACGGTGCGCCTGCGGTTCGGTGAGATGTTGCACCCGGACGGCATGATCATGACGGAGAATCTCCGTCGCGCCCGCGCCACGGATTTCTACACCCTGCGCGGCGATCCCGCCGGGGAAACGTGGAGCCCGCGGTTCACGTACCATGGTTTTCAATACGTCGAGGTGACGGGCCTGACGCAGAAACCCGCGCTCGACGCGATCACCGGTCTGGTGCTGCACAATGACACGCCGCTGGCCGGCAGTTTTGAAAGCAGTGATCCGGTGCTGACCCAGTTTGGCCGCAACGCGCAGTGGACGCAGCGGGCGAACTTCGTCGAAGTCCCGACCGACTGCCCGCAGCGCGACGAGCGACTCGGCTGGATGGGCGATGCGCAAGCGTATGTACGGACTTCGAGTTTTAATGCCGACGTGGCCTCGTTTTTCACCAAGTGGATGGACGACGTCGTGGAGGCGCAGCGCAGCTTCGGCGCCTATCCGGATTATGCGCCGTACCCGATGGCTCACGGTGGCGCGGGCAAGACCTTTGGTACCGGCTGGACCGATGCCGGTATCATCTGTCCTTGGACGATTTGGAAAGTGTATGGCGACACCCGGATGCTCGAACGTAATTGGATTTCCATGACACGCTTCATGGAGTGGCGCCACGCGAGCACGACGCCCGAGGGACTCGGCACCAGTCTGGGCAATCCGTGGGGGGACTGGCTCAATGTCAACGAGAGCACGCCGGTTGAGTATATCGACACCTGTTACCACGCGCTGGTCTGCGCGATGATGGCGGAGATGGCGGACGCGCTGGGGCGTCCGCTCGAAGCGGCGACGTATCGTTCGCGCCGGGCGAAGACCCAGGCGGCCTTCACGAAAACGTATCTCAAGACGGATGGCACGCTCGCGGTCGACACTCAGACCGCTTACGTTCTCGCCCTTTCCGTGGGATTAATTCCGGTGCAGCAAATCTCGGCCGCGGCCCTGACGCTGGTGGCAAAAATTGCGAAGAACGACCACCGCATGGCGACGGGATTCCTCGGCACCCGTTCCCTCCTGCCGTCGTTGACCTCAAGCGGTCATCACGACCTGGCGACGCGTTTGTTCCAAAGTCGGAAATTTCCGAGTTGGGGTTACGAAGTGATCAACGGCGCGACCTCAGTGTGGGAACGCTGGGATAGTTACACCAAGGAGCACGGTTTCAATGGCTCCAACGGAAAGCAGAATGCGGCGATGAACAGCTTCAGCCACTACGCGTTCGGCGCGGTCATGGAGTGGGCCTATCGCGTGCTCGCGGGGATCGATACCGACGGCGCGGGTTATCGCCGCATCGTGATCCGGCCGCGTCCACCCACGCCCGGAAGCAATCCCGACGAGAAGCCGATCGACTGGGTGAAGGCGCATTACGACTCGATCAATGGTCGCATCGCCAGCGCGTGGAAACAAACCGACAATGGTTTCACGCTCGACGTCACGATTCCGGCGAACACGACGGCGAGTGTCTTCCTGCCGGACGCTACCGCGGCGCTTACGACCGAGAGCGGCCAGCCTCTTCCGACGGCAAAAACGCCGGGCGTCCGCGCCGTTGCCCAGGATGGCGATTCCCTTCGGGTGGAAGTCGGCGCTGGCACCTACCGCTTTGAAGTGCGGAGGTCGTCATGAGGCAGGCTCGCTCGGTCGGGGAGGGACGACCGCTGCATCGTGTGGCCCCGGCCGGGGTGGAACCCGGTTGTGCAACGTGATTCGTTGTATCCATTCTCCCCACTGCATCCAGAACTCAAATACGCATAAGCCTCTTCCTCCAACCCCTCTGTGACGATGAAGCCACCCCGCATTCTCCTGCTCGCTGTAGTGCTGGAGGTTACTGCCCTCGCAGCGCTGGCGGCTTCCGGCCCCGCTTCCACATCAACCCCGGTTCGGCCGAAT
>CAYVDZ010000181.1:0-4167 GCA_964450575.1 uncultured Opitutus sp. | reverse complement strand
GGGGAAAAGCCTGCGGCGATGGATTATAAGACGCCGAATCTGGATCGCCTCTCCGCAGGGGCGTAATTTATAGGGTCCTGGTAATCTGTGCTCATCCGTGGAATCGGTGACTTCAACTCCATTTTCTAGAATGATGCGTTTCGGTTCGAGGCCTCGGCCGGCCGCGGCGTGACGTTTGCCTTCTATATCCGCTGGGAAAGAGAGTCGCGCCCGGCGGTAAGCTGCCTTGAGACTCGATGATCGCTCCTGTGTTATCCGTTCAATCCAATCCTATGCCGGTCGCTTCAGACCGGTTGCCGCGCCGAACCAAGTTCACCTGGGCGATCGGTTCGTTGGGAGACAACTACGCGGGCAATACGATCAGTCAGCTCAAGGATCCGGTTTACACGGTCGCGCTGGGGGTGTCACCGGAACTGATCGGTTGGGCGCTTTCGTTACCCCGCTTGCTGGATGCGTTCTTCGATCCTGTGGTGGGATTCTGGTCAGACAATTGGCGCGGGCGATGGGGGCGCCGGCGGCCGTTTATTTTTGCGGGCGCAATTGGGCTGGCGGTGACAATGGTGTTGTTGTGGCTGCCGCCCGCGGGAGCGGGGTGGAGTCAGACGGCACTGGCCTGCTATTTCCTCGGAGCGACGACGTTATTTTATGCAGCTTATAGTATTTTCCTCGTACCGTATCGCGCACTCGGGCTCGAGCTAACGAGCGACTATCATGAGCGCACGCGACTTCAGGGTTGGGGCATGATGGTCGGCTTGATCGGCGGCCTTGGGTTGCCCTGGCTCTATAAACTTACCCTGGTCTTTGGTGGAGGTACGGGCGGAGTGACCGGCCCCTCGGCGGACGTAATTCTGGCGGGCGCGCGTTGGGTTGGTCTGGGCATAGGCGTTCTAATTTTGGTTTCGTGCCTGGTTCCAGCCATTGCGTGCCGGGAGACGATCGTGATCTCGTCCACGACGAAAGTTTCGCTGCGTCACGCGCTGAAAGGGACGCTTCGCAACCGGCCGTTTCTCTATATGATCGGAATGAATTTCTTTTCCATCATCGGAATGTATGCGCCCGTGACGGCGGCACTGTTGCTGTCCATCTACTTTCTTTTTCAGGGCGACCAGGACGCCGCGGCCACGCTCACGGGCGGCGTTGGCATGGCGCAGATGCTCGGATCGCTGGCGGGGGTTCCGGTGAATACGGCCGTATCCGTGAGACTCGGAAAACGCGGCACGGCCCTCTTGTCCCTCGGAGTCGGCGCCGTGGGCTTTGCCTCCCTTGTGCTGACCTTGTTGCCGGCCCATCCGTATTGGGCGCTCGCGTCCTATTTTCTGATTGGCTGGGGAATGCAGGGCGTGTGGTTGATGTCGGCGACGATGAACGCGGACGTGTGCGACAGCGATGAACTCGTGACCGGCGAGCGACGTGAAGGCCTCTACGGGGCAGTGTTTGCGCTGGAACAGCGGGTCGCCTTCGCGATGGCGGCGCTGCTCGGCGGTTATCTGGTCGGTCGCTGCGGTTATGTCACGAGCACCACGCCCACGCAGGAGATCTTGCAGCAATTGCGAATGACGTTGATCGCGACGCCGCTGGTCGGTTTGGGCCTGGGGGCGGCGTGCATTGCGCTATATCCACTTTCCCGATCGCGCGTGATCGAGATTCAGGCACTGCTTTCTGTCCGACGGTCGAATCGTTGAGCAACTCCTGCCGGTAAGAAAAGTTTCCTAGTCTGGAGGTTGCGCCGCCCGAATTTTTTCCGTTATTTATTTAATTCATGAGAGCCCGCCTGATCGATGTCGCCGCCCGTGCTGGAGTCGCCCCCAATACGGCGTCGACAATTTTGAACAACCGGCCGGACTCGTGGGCCTCGAAAGAAACGCGGGAACGCGTAGTTCAGGCGGCGAAAGAGCTGGATTACCGGCCAAGCAAGGCGGCACTGGGAGTGCGGCTGGGAAGTTACAAGACGATCGGTCTCGTGATTCCAGATCTGCACAATCCCTTTTATCCCGTGCTGGCGGATTATCTGGATCAAGCGGTCGCGGCGGGTGGCTACGATCTCATCGTCGAGCACACGCGCAACGACCTCGCCTCCGAGCAGCATTGTTTTCAGTCGATTCTCGACCGTCAGGTTGATGGCGTGGCGCTGATTATCAGCGATCCGGATTTGCATCGACCATTTCTCGCCAGGCTTGCGGTCAACGGTCCACCGGCGGTGGCGTTGGCGGCCAAGCCGGATGTGCCGCTCCCCATCGACTCGGTGGTCAGTGATTTCTCGGAAGGTTTTGCCCAGGCCATCGATCACCTGGTCGGGCTCGGCCACACGCGTTTCGCTTTCCTTTGCGCGCTGGCGAAAGGGCAGGATGACGGCAAACGTCCGGAACTTTTTCGCAGCCTGCTTGGAGCCAAGGGTATCGCACCGGCAGACATCTCCTTCATTCGCTGCGAACATCACATCTCGAGCGCGCGCGATGCGTTTCGCGACCTGCTTCGGCAAACCAAGACGCTGCAACCGACCGCCTTGATCGCGTTGAATGACCTCTCGGCGATCGGTGCGATGCGGGCCGCGGCGGATGAAGGCTTGGTCATACCACGGGATCTCTCGGTCGTCGGGGTGGATAATATTCCCTTGGGAGAGTTTCTCCCCGTGGCCCTGACCACCATTGCGCAGCCCATCAAGGACATGGTCGCGCGCACCGCGAGTCTGCTGATCCAGCGCATCGAGCGAAAATCCTCCGCGCGTCCGTCGCAGACGATTTTTCCCACTGAATTGATTGTCCGGGAGAGCACGACAAAACCGCGGGGTTGAAGGGTGGTGATGGGCTCGGACGTCGGAGCGTCTGGGTCGTCACTTCCTTTTTCCTTGCGATCAACGAGGTTCAAAACACGGTTTTCAGCATCCCAATTCGCACCTATCCCCGCCTTTCGGGCGTTGCCGGTGCGACTCTGTCCCATGTTGTCCCACGCGTCTGCTTTGAACCCCGATCGAGCCCCTGTTTCCGCTTCGGAAAAACCGCCACTTTTCCGTCCCAAACGCTTTCTGCGCAGCGCTCTTCTGGCTTTGGCTGGGCCGCTCGCGCTCGCGGTAACAAGTCTCAGTTTCGCGGCCACCACGTCGGCGGCCGGTCAACTCGCTCCCGCGAAGCCAGTGCCGTCGCTCGTCCAGTCCTACTGTCTCGATTGCCACGACTCGGCGGTGAGTAAGGGTAATGTCTCCCTCGAAGGCCTCGATTTCTCCCAACCGGAACGGCACCCGGAAATTTGGGAAAAGGTCATTCGCATGCTCGATCACCGGCAGATGCCGCCGATCGGTGAGGCCCGACCGGATGAGGCGGCTTATAATCATTTTGTCTCGGTGCTACAGTCCGGAATCGACCGGGCGGCGACCGCGAAGCCAAGCCCAGGTCGGACCGATACGTTTCGCCGGCTGAATCGGACGGAATATCAAAACGCGATTCGCGATCTCCTGGCCGTGGACATCGACGCCGCGTCCCTCCTGCCCAACGATGAGCCGAGTCACGGCTTCGACAATGTCACGGTCGGCAACCTCTCGCCCACCTTGCTCGAGAGTTATGTGACCGCGGCCCAAAAAATCGCCCGGCTCGCCGTCGGTGCGCCAAGCAAAGTTCCCAGCGGCGACACCTTCCGTATCCGCGCTGACACCACGCAGGAAGATCACGTGGACGGGCTCCCGATCGGAACCCGCGGCGGTGCGCTGATTCCCTATGTTTTCGCCCAGGAGGGCGACTATGAGATTCAGATCCGCCTCGCCCGCGATCGCAATGAGCAGGTCGAAGGCCTGCGGAAACCCCACGAGGTGGAAGTGTTGATCGATCGCGAGCGGGTGGCGCTGTTCACGGTCAAACCACCGGGCGCCGATAAGAACGCCGAGGGGGTGGATGCGCACCTGAAGTTCCGCATTCCGGTCAAGGCCGGGCCGCATGAGGTCGGCGTTACCTTCATCAAAGATCCTTCGGTCGTAATCGAAACCCAGCGCACACCGTACGAGGCGCGTTTTAATATGCACCGTCATCCGCGCACGGCGCCCGCGCTGTATCAAGTTTCCATAACGGGTCCCTTTGAGGCCAAGGCGCCGGGTGAGACGCCGAGTCGCCGAGCGATTTTCGGCGAAGGCTTCTCCGCTTCAGTGACGGTGGCAGAGCAGGAAAGCGCGGCCCGCCTGGT
>CAYVDZ010000180.1:0-8822 GCA_964450575.1 uncultured Opitutus sp. | reverse complement strand
CGCCAGGGCCGGGTGGGTAGCGTCACCGAATTCCGGATACGCGATTAGGTTCTTACGCGAGGGCTGCCTTCATCCGCCGCACGGTTTCAGTAAGAATGGCGCGGGGGCAGCCAAAGTTGAGCCGCAGATGCGTGCCTTTTTTCGCGCCAAACATGGCGCCGTCACTCAGGCCAACGCCGTTTTGCTCAAAGTGGGCCACCGGGTTTGGTAGCCCGAGAGCCGACACGTTCATCCAGAGAAGGTATGTCGCTTCCACGGGCGCCTCGATCACGAGTCCCGGGATTTCCCGTGGAAGGGTTGCCAGCAGGTAGTCGCGGTTCGCGCGCAGGTAAGCGAGCAGTCCCTGTCTCCACGGTTCGGCTTCGCGGTAGGCCGCCTCGCACGCGGCGAAACCCAGACTGGTTACCTCCGCCACGATTCCGGCGGTCGCGCGAATGAAGCGGGCGCGGCGCATTGCATCGGGAATGATCGCGAAGGATGCGCCGAGCCCCGGCACGTTATAGGTCTTGCTCGGGGCCATCAGCGTGATGGTTCGCGCCGCGATTTCCGGCGAAAGAGTCGCGGTGGGAATGTGGGGCAACGTTGGCTCCAGAATGAGGTCGCAGTGAATCTCATCCGAGCACAGCACGAGATTGTGGCGCACGCAGAACTCACCGAGTTGCTTGAGTTCGTCGCGACGCCAGACGCGGGCGAGTGGGTTGTGGGGATTGCACAGGTAGAAAAGCTTGGTGCGGGGCGTGACCGCTGCTTCCAAGGCCGCCCAATCAATTTCCCATCCGCCGCGACCCGCGTTGGCACTTGGGTTCAGGGCGAAAGGAACACTGATCGAGACGCGGGCGCTGTTCTTCGGCGCGCTCATGAACGGTGCGTAAACCGGCGAAAGGGTCAGCACTTCATCGCCTGGCTCGGCGAACGCTTGGGCGGTGACATTTAGTCCGACGACGAGTCCGGGTAGCCACACGATCCACGACGGATCAATCGTCCACTCGTAACGTTGCGCCATGGCCGTGACGATGGCATCGATCGTTGATTTCACCGGCCGGGCGTAGCCGAAGATACCGTGTTCCACGCGGGCATGCAGGGCGGCAATGATGGCGGGAGCGGATTTGAAATCCATATCCGCGACCCAAAGTGGCAGCACATCGCGGTCGGCGTATTTCTGCCATTTCTGCGAGTCCGTCGCGCGGCGCTCCAGCACGGTGTCGAAGTCGAAGGAATTCATGAAGCCGTGAAACAACCATGGTTCGCCTTTGTACGGCTACAACGAATGCGCTGACCGGCGAAATAGTCCCGCGACTGTACGGGTGAGCGCGATCGACGGAGTCACCTGGTTCGGAGCCACCCGATGCGAGACGAATTTTCCCAGTCCAGTTGAGACAAGGTGGGTCGCTTTTGCGCACGTCGCCCGGGTGCCTTCGACGCAACTCACGAGCGAATCGGCGTTTGCTGGCAAGCGCCGGAGTGGTCCGGGTTATGCGACAAAGAGACCGTACACAATCCATCCACCCTAAGGAGAACACCACTATGAGACTCGTTCGTTATATTTATCCGTTCCGCTCGCCAGCCACCTCGCAGAGTGATTTTGCACGCTCGCCGTGGTCCGGACTCGAAGGCGAAATCGACCGTCTGTTTCAAACCGCGCTGACCGACCTCGGTGGTCCGCCGACCCCCGGTCGTTTCCCCATCGATCTCTACGAAGACAACGACAACACCTACGTGCGCGCTGAATTCCCCGGAGTAAATCGCGATGACATCAATGTGGAGATGGTCGACGGTTATCTGACCATTTCCGCAAATCGTCGCACGGGCGAGGGTGAATCCGGGGAGAGCGCCTCGTTCTCGCGCTCCATCACGATCAATGAAGACGTGCAGGCCGACAAGGTCACCGCTGGTTACGAGAATGGCGTGTTGACGGTGTCACTGCCCAAGCGGGAAGAGGCCAAGCCGAAAAAGATCACCGTGGCGGTGAAGTAAACCCGACCCCGTTTCACCTCATCCCTTCGCACTGCTCATTCCAGCAACGCCCAACCCTTAACTCATCTCACCATGTCTCTGCTCACTGCTAAAAATTCAACTGTCAACCGCCAGCCCGCAGGCGAGGACAATCGCCCGGCCGATCGGGGCAACACCGTGAAGCCGCTCTACGACGTGAAAGAAACGCCGGAGGCCTTTGGGCTCACGGTTTATCTTCCCGGGGTCAATCAGGCCGGCGTCGATCTCACCACCGAAGAGGGTCAGATTCGCATCGTCGGCCGGCACGCGTGGCGTCAGCCTGAAGGCTGGACCTCCTTGTATCGGGAATCTGTGGACGCGGCTTATGAGCTCGTCCTGACCCACGACAATAGGGTCGACCTCGATCAAGTCGCCGCGGAGCTGCGTGATGGCGTGCTCCGGGTTTCCCTGCCGAAACAGGAAGCGATCAAGCCGCGCAAGATTGCGGTCAAGTAAGGATCGTCACTCGTACAGCAAGCCACTCACACCGCGGCGGGGTCGGATTTGACCTCGCCGCGCGCTCCACCCGATTGGCTATCCGCCAATCCCCGCCGGGTCCGTGAAAGCGGCCCCGGCTTTTTTATGGCCTCCCTGGCTTGGGAACGTCTTTGATCAGCCATGAGAGCAGCACGGACATCGTCAGCACCGTGCCGATCACCGTCAGCGAGATCACCGTTGAAACATGGATCCAATGAGAGATCAGCATTTTGGTGCCGATAAAAACCAGAATGATCGCGAGCCCGACCTTCAAATAGCGGAATAGCTGCATGATTCCACTCAGCGCAAAGTAGAGGGAGCGCAGCCCCAGGATCGCAAAAATATTGGAGGTCAACGCGACAAACGGGTCGCTCGTAATCGCCAGGACAGCCGGAATGGAATCGAGCGCGAAGACCACATCGGTCGTCTCGATTACAATCAGCACGATGAACAGCGGTGTGGCCATGCGCTGGCCGGCGTGGCGGGTGAAAAAATGCCCGTGATCGTTGTGGGGGGCGACCGGATAGAAGCGGCGGAAGAGTTTCACCACCGGGTTATTCTCAGGATGGACCTCCTGATCCTTGCTGGGCAGCGCCATCTTGATGCCGGTGTACACGAGAAACGCGCCGAAGATGTACAGCACCCAGTGGAAACGCTGGATCACGCTGACGCCGACGAGGATGAAAACTGCGCGCATCACGACTGCGCCAATGATGCCCCAGAACAGCACCCGGTGCTGCCACCTCGACGGCACCTTGAAATAGGCGAAAACGAGGATGAACACGAAAACGTTGTCCACGCTCAGGCAGAGCTCGATCAGGTATGACGCAAGGAACTGCTGGCCCAATTCGCTGCCCCGCCACGACCAGATGAGGGCGTTGAAACAAAGGGCGAGCGTGAACCACACTCCGCACCAGACCAGCGCCTCCTTCATCTTTACCTCGTGGGCATCGCGTTGGAACACGCCCAGGTCGAGCGCGAGCATCGCAGCAATGAAGATGAAAAACCCGACCCAGGCCCAGAGGGGCAGGACGTCGAGGGAGGCGAACAGCAGCATAGCCGCGGACGTTGTGCACGGAGTTCGAGTGCATGCAACTACGACGTGCTCGGCGCCGCGTGAAGCGGGTGGCCAAAGCCTTTGACATCGAATGCTGCGGTCCTTGAGTCCTGTTTGCTTATGATGCGTGTGCTCTTGTGGATCGTGGCGATGGCGCCGGTTTCGTTTTTAATGTCCGAGGCGGTCGCGGCCGAGGCCGCTGAGGCTACATCCGGGATGACGTCGGCGCAGGCGGAATCGGCCCGCACGGCCGCTGCCGCCGCCGCTGCTGTAGTCACCGCCGCCGCCCGGGCCGATCAGCCGCCTGATTTTCTCGAGTTGCTCGTCGATTCGATCCTGAGCGCGTTCAACATCAACGAGAGCGGGAATACGATCACTCATTATTCCATCAGCCTGTTCCTGCTCTTCATTGCTTTGCTGGCCCGGCGGATCGTGTCGGGGGTTGTCTTTGCGTTGCTCCGAAAAGTAGCGTCCCGAACCAAAAGCACGTTCGACGACAAGCTGTTTCTTTCGTTGGAAACTCCGGCGGCCTTTCTCATCATGGTGGTGGGCGTCCTCGCGGCGCTCCGCGTTCTCCGGCTATCGCCCGAGGCCGACTTCTACATCGGCACAGGTTCGCGCGTCGCGTTCTCGCTGGCTATCTTCTGGTTGCTCTGGCGCTTGCTTTCCGCGGCCCTCGAGCACGGTAACGAACTGGCGAAGGCCAAGGGGGCGAGCATCTCGGCCTTCATGCCTTGGATCAAGAAGACGCTCCTCACCGGGTTCGCGGTAGTGGCAACTCTTCTCACGGTTCAAAGCCTTGGCTACGACGTGAAAGCGATCCTCGCTGGCCTCGGCATCGGCGGACTGGCCTTCGCTCTCGCCGCCCAGGACACGCTCGCCAATATCTTCGGCGCCATCGTCGTGGCCGTCGATCAGCCCTTCAAAATCGGCGAGGTCGTTCGCATCGGGACTAACGTCGGTATCGTCGAGGACATTGGCCTGCGCTCCACCCGGATCCGTATGATCGATCGGTCCTTGATGGTGGTGCCCAACAAAACGGTCGCGTCGGAAACTATTACCAATCTGTCGCGGTTTACTCAACGGCGCTGCGAACAGGTCGTCGGCCTTACCTACGATACGAAGCCCGATGACATGAATGCCATCGTGGAGGAGTTTAAGCAGATCATCCTCGCCGAGCCGGAAATAGATCAAACTTCGGTAATGGTCTTTTTCCGCGATTACAGCGCGTCGTCGCTCGATATTTGGGTCGTCTACATGGCGCAAGGTCCCGACTTCCAAGCCTTCATGCGCATGCGCCAACGCATCAATCTCGATTTCATGCGCGCCGTCGACGCTCGCGGACTTTCCTTCGCCTTCCCGACGCAAACCCTTCATTTCGCAGGCGAGATCGCCGATCGTCTGGCCGACCGCGAGCGTCCGTCTCCCAGTCCCGCGCAGCCGTCCGCTTAATCCCCCCGGCCCGAGTGGGAGCTCGGCCGCTCAGGCTTCTTCATCGGTTTACGTTGATCTTGAAAGTTTGCCGTCACTTGACGGCACTCCACGGAGTCCTATTAGTCTCCTTCCAGGTCATGGTTCCCCGACTCATGTTTTGCCGTCTTGCTCTTGTTGCTCTCTCCGCGGTCGCCGCCAGTGATGCGGTCGGGCAGGTGGCTTCGCGTTCTCCGTTCCTGCCCCCGCAGACTGCGGGAGCCAAGTCCGGTCCCACCGAGGGAGCTCCTTTGGAGTATCACGGTTTCATTCAGACGGGGGCAGATGTTCGGTATCGCATCTACAATCCCGCCAAGAAAGCGGCGACTTGGGTGAAGATCGACGAACGTAATCCCGATTTCGATGTCGTCGTCAAACAGCATGACGGCGAACACAAGACGCTTACGATCGAGCATGCCGGGCGTACCCTCACGCTCGCCGAGCGCAAATCCAAGATCGTCTCCTCGGGCAATGCCGCTCAAGCGATGCCGCCTCCGCCGCAGCTGAACCAGCCGGTCGTCGCTCCCGCGGTCACGCAATCCGTGGTGCTTAATCCCACGCCGGCCGATGAACAGCGGCGACTCGAGGCCGTCGCCGCGGAAGTCGCCCGCCGGCGAGCCCTGCGGGAGCAGGCGACCCAGCAAATCAGTCAGCGGAACGTTCCCCAAGTCCTGATTCCGCAGACCCTGCCGGGACAACCGCAACAGCCCAATCTACAGCAACTTCCGCAGGGGAATTTTCGCGGCGATCCGACTTCCGGGCGCGGGAGCGGAGTGACGTCCGGTCCGCGGCAGCAGCGTTGATGCGTCCGGGCTGGCTGCGGTCATACGCCGCGCAGGTAAAGCAGACCGAATCGTACCGCGAAGCGGGCCCCAGTTGTCCGGTCCGCTTCGCTCTTCAATCTTTCCGCCAGCGTGACGGCCCGGAAAAAAAGCGTCGTGCGCCGGAGCGGTGGATCTAGTATCCGCGCCCATGCTCGAACTGCGACCACTGACGACTGCCGCGCCGCTGTCGAACGCGGCCTTGGTGCGGCGCTTGATTGGGCTCGCCTGGCGCTATCGCCTGCATTGTCTCCGGGTGCTTGCGATCCAATTGGTGCTCCTCACCATGGGAATCGGGGGGCTCAGTCTGACCGGAGTCGGCATCGATTACATTCGGCATAAAATTGAGTTCCCGGCCAGCGTGGTTCCGATCGATGCGGATGCGCCGGTGATGAGTCGCTTGCATCGGTTGCTGCCCGGGGAATGGCCTTACTGGCAGGCGCTCGGTCTCCTCGCCGGACTCATCCTGCTCTTCGCAATCTGCCGCGCTTTCCTTAATTATAGCTATACAGTTTCCGTCAACCGACTCGTGCAACAACGTCTCGTGGTCGATCTGCGCGGAGAAGTTTACGAAAAACTCCAGCGGTTGAGCTTTCGCTTCTTCGACGCCAATACCACGAGTTCCATCATTACCCGCGTGACGAGTGATGTGCAAAGCGTCCGCATGTTTGTCGACCAGGTGCTGATCCAAAGCGTGATCATGGTGATCTCGTTGACGGTCTATGTTGTCTATATGGTGAACTTGAGCCCTTCACTCACCGTCGCCTGCCTTGCGACCACCCCGCTACTCTGGGTCCTCTCTGCCTGGCACACGCGACGCACTCAGCCGGAGTATGCACGCAACCGCACGCTCGTGGAAGCCATGGTGCAGACGTTCGTCGAGAGTATCCAGGGCATCGCCGTCACCAAGGCCTTCGGTCGTGAAGCCGAAGATCGGGCGAAATTCGACGCAGCGAATAATGCGGTCCTCGCGCAACAGCATCTCATCTTCTGGCGCGTGAGTCTTTTCTCTCCAGCGGTCGGTTTTCTCACCCGGATCAATATGATGGTGTTGCTCGGCTATGGTGGCTGGCTGGTGATTCAGGGACAGCTTCCGCTTGGCGCCGGACTCGTCGTCTTTGTCGGGTTGCTCGAGCAGTTTTCCGGCCAGGTCAACAACGTCGCCACGATCGTCAACTCGGTCCAGCAATCCTTGATCGGTGCCCGTCGGGTATTCGAAATTCATGATGCCCCGGTCGAGGTGAAAAGCGCTCCGGATGCCGTGCGGCGTCCGAAACTACAGGGCGACGTCCACTTTGATCATGTGTCGTTCGCCTATGTCGGTGCGGAGGCGGTGGTGCGTGATATCAACCTGACGGTCAAGCCGGGTGAGTGCGTGGCCATTCTGGGCGCGACCGGATCGGGCAAAAGCGTATTGATGAGCTTGGTCCCGCGCTTCTTCGATCCGACTGCCGGACGCGTCATGATTGACGGCATCGATGTCCGACAACTCGATCTCGATGATCTGCGGCGGAACATCGGGCTCGTCTTCCAGGAGAGTTTTCTCTTCTCGAACACCATCGCCGCAAACATTGCGTTCGGGCACCCGGGAGCGACCCGGGAGCAGATTGAAAAAGCGGCGCGCATCGCCGCCGCGCACGATTTCATCATGGCCCTGCCAGAAGGCTATGAGACGATTTTAGGTGAAAGCGGAAACAGTCTCTCAGGTGGCCAGCGTCAGCGGCTCGCGCTTGCCCGCGCCGTTCTCCTCGAGCCCGCAATTCTTCTGCTCGATGATCCCACCGCCGCGATTGATAGTGAAACGGAGCACGGGATCTTCGAGGCACTCGACCGCGCCATGGCCGGCCGCACCACCTTTATTGTCGCTCATCGACTGAGTACATTGCGTCGGGCGGATTTTATTATAGTCCTGGAACGGGGCCGAATTGTACAACGAGGCACCCATGAGGAGCTGATGCGCGAGCCCGGCCCCTATCTGCATGTCGCCAATTTGCAATTAATCGATGGACGCGAGTTGCAGGCGCTGGCTCCGCAGGAGGGAGGATCATGAGGACCGGGCCCAATCCGCGGGATTGGCAGGAGGCGTCCGCGGTTAAGACCGGCGCTCAAACGACCGGGCGGAGTGGCCTCGCGACCACGCAGATCGCGGATGCGTCGTCCGGGGCCGAATCGCGCGGAAATAAAATGCCATCCGCATTGTTCGCCGCCAGTGATGTCGGCCTGGTCCGTCGTCTGCGTGACGATGAAGACGAAGCGGTGCAGAAGCCGCTCGAGTGGTCGTTGATCCGGCGCATGTTCACGTACGCCGCCCCGGTAGAGCGCAAGCTCACGGCCCTGTCCGTGTTAAGCGTCGTTCGGTCGGCGCAGCTTCCTGCCCTGGTTTGGATTGCCACGCTGATCATCAAAGGACCGATTTCCCAGGCGCACGTGACCGGGCTGTGGCTTGGGGTACTCGGGTATGCGGCACTGGCAGTGACGACCGACGGACTGTTTCATTTTCGTCAGCGTTATGCGCTCGAGATTGGTGAAGCGGTCGTCAATGGCCTGCGCGCCGACTTATTCGCCAAGGTGCAGCGACAGCCGATGAGTTTTTTCCAGCGGACGAAGCTCGGGCGGATTATTGGTCGCGTCACGAGTGATGTGGAGGCGTTGCGCGTGGGCATTCAGGACGTGCTGTTCGTGAGTGCAGTCCAGGCCGGCCAGATGCTCTTTGCTGCCATCGTGATGGCGTTTTCGGATTGGGCGATGTTTTTGGTGGTGCTCGGGCTGGCGCCTATATTGTGGGTTTTAAACCGTCATTTCCGGGTTCGACTGAGTCACTATTCGCGCGCGGCCAGTGATAGCTTCAGTCGCATTACAGCGACCCTGGCAGAGTCGGTTAATGGGATTCGGGTGACCCAGGGTTTCGTGCGCCAGGAAACCAATGCCGGGCTTTTTCGCCATCTCCTGGCGGATCATTCCCGCTACAGTATCGCGCTGGCGCGGACCTCGGCGATCCTCACGCC
>CAYVDZ010000179.1:0-8842 GCA_964450575.1 uncultured Opitutus sp. | reverse complement strand
GCCCGAAGAGCGTGACGCACGGCTGGCTCGTGGAAACCGAACGTTTCGCCCCCAGTCTGCACGCGCTCGCATACTCCCCGCTCGCGCCCATCCCGCAAGGGGCCAGTCCGAAGACGCAGCTGCTGCTCGTCGCCAATTACACGCAGCTCCGACTGAACGCCTCGTGGTTCAAGGGGCAGACCTGGGACGCGGTCGTCCTTGACGAAGGCCAGTTTATCAAGAACCCAAGCAGCCAGGTGGCTTCGGTCGCCCGCGCTCTGCCGACGAAGCATCGCGTGGTGCTGACGACAATCCGGCCGCGCACGGGCGGCTGCATCGGCGTGTACGCCATTTTCTGTTACGCCGCACGAAAGCCCAGGCTGCACCGGAATTGCCGCCGCGCACCGAGGACGACGTCGTCGTGGAACTCGAAGGCGAGCAACGCCTCCTCTATGAGGCCGAGTTGAAGCGCGCCCGCGCCCAACTGCTCGGCGTCGACACCCACCAGGCGCTCGCCGCCGTGCGTTTCAACGTGCTCTCGAGCCTGCTCCGGCTGCGGCAAATCTGCTGCCACCCCGCCCTCGTCGATCCGGCGCACCGCAATCTGCCCAGCGCGAAACTCGAGGCGTTAATGGAGCGACTCGAGGAACTGCGCGACGAAGGCCATCAGGTTTTGGTTTTCAGCCAGTTTGTGGAGATGCTCGAAATCATCCGGGACCGCCTCTTCGCCTCGGATATTGGACACCTGATTCTGACCGGAAAGACCGAGAACCGTGCCGAATTGGTGGACGAGTTTCAACGCGATCGCACCAAGACCGTGTTCCTCCTCTCGCTCAAAGCCGCGGGCTTCGGACTTAACCTGACGGCGGCGAGTTATGTCATTCTCTACGACCCGTGGTGGAATCCCGCCGCGGAAGCACAGGCCATCGACCGAACCCATCGCATCGGGCAAACCCAGCCGGTGGTGGCGTATCGATTGCTCGCCGAGAACACCGTCGAAGAAAAGATCCGCATCCTCCAACGCGACAAAGCGGCTCTGGCCGCCGCGGTCGTGCAGGAAGAGTCCCTCGCGAGCATCCTCGATCTCGATAGCTTGCGGGAGATCTTTTCATAGCCGATTGCTGGGGATGGCGTCGTTCCCATGCGGAGCGACACCAGGGAAACGCGCTCTGGGTTGACCTGCTATAGGGTTAAGAATCCGGCGCCTTTCCCGCGCCTGTACTTGCACGGCACAAATGGGCCGGTTTACGGTCCGGTTAACACGTGAAAAAGGTCTTCCGCTCTCTGCCCCTCGGGCTGGTTCTGCTTCTCGCCGGTTGCTCCAGCACCTACTACAATACGATGGAGAAGTTTGGCATCGCCAAACGGGAAATCCTGGCAGACCGCGTCGACGACACGCGCAAGGCACAGGAGAAAGCCAAAGAGCAGTTTGCCGATGCCCTGCAGCAATTTCTCGCTCTCACTCAGATCGATGGCGGAGATCTGCAGCGCAAGTACGACAGCCTGAATACCCAGTTCAAACGCAGCGAGGCCCGGGCAAAAGAAGTGCGCGATCGCATCGCCTCGGTGGAAAACGTGGCGGAAGCGCTCTTCCGCGAGTGGAAACAAGAGCTCGCCCAATACACCAACCCGACCCTGCGCAGCGAAAGCCAGCGTCAGCTGGATTCGACGCGTCAACGTTACGACACACTCATCGAACTGATGCGCCGCGCATCCGAGCGCATGGATCCCATCATCGCAACCTTCCGCGATCAGATGCTCTTTCTGAAGCACAACCTAAATGCCAGTGCGATCGCTTCGCTGGGCACGACGCAGCGCACGCTCGAGGCCGATATCTCTCGTTTAATCTCCGAAATGGAAACGTCGATCCGTGAGGCCGAACGTTTCATTCGCGACCTCAAGGCCGGCTCGTAATCAGGGGGGAGCAATTTAGCACGTACCCGGCCGCCAATCGGGCAGGCAGGGGCGCGCCGGCGGTGAGACGCCGCACGGCAACCGTCTTCATCGCGAGTTCGCCGCCGCATTCCGGCGATCCGCGATCGAGGTCGCGACACGCCTGCGGGCGGTCCTCGTAAACCGTGCAGAAGAAACCGACCGTCCCGGTCGCATCGCGCTCCACCTTCAGCGCCGCACAATGGCCGGCGCGCATGCGCATAAAGGCGCGATTGCCGATAAACTGCGCGCACGCTTCCGCCTTGGCGCCGAGCCGCGTCCAGTCGGTTCCGCTGACCCGGACGTAAGTCGGTGACTCCGAAAAACAGCAAACGCCACAGCGCCGGCACTCGGCCGGACCCGACGGCGTGGTGCTCTCGTCAGCGTTCACGCAGGATTGAACCATCCCGGGCAAGGCGTTGCCCGGGACAGGTCAGTGAGGATGAGGAAGGAGCGAATCATCAAGGTCAGGACGAGAGAGACATCGCTGCGCGTGAAACGCTCCTCAGTTTTAGAAATCCAAGGTCGTTGTCAGGCGGAAGCTGCGGGGCTCATTCAAGTAGACCCGCCGAACCCCGGTATAGTTATCATTATAGCGCCCGACATTAGCCAGGTACGAATTCGTGATGTTTTTCACGTTCAGCTGCACGGTCGCGCTGATTTTCGACCTTGGTACCCGGAAACGGTAGCCGGTGAACGCATCGCCCATGAGCGATTCGTTGCCCCAATACACCTGACCCGTCGTAATGTCCTGGCTCATGAAATTCTTACCATTATAGCGGGCCGACGCGCCCACGAACAAGCCCCGCAGTTTGCTCTGCTGGTCGAATTTATAGCGGATTGTGCCGTTCATCTTGTGGGGTCGCGTCCCGAACGGCGCGTTCTGGCGATCGACCTGGAATGACAATTCGCTGTCGAGGTCCACCACCGCCTGATCGAAGGCCGCGAGTTCCGCCGGGTTATTCGCGAGCAGTGGGCGCCATTGCGGAATACGCTCGCCGAAGAATGCAAAGACTTCCCGGAAGAAGTTTTCGCGCCGGCGCTTCGAGTTGGAATAGCTGGCACGCAGCGACAGATTTTTCGTCGGATTCGCAACGACCTCGACTTCGAGTCCCTCGGTGAAGACGTCGATGGTTGCGGTCGTCCAGGTGATCGCCTGACGGTCGTAGTCAGCCTGCGAGATCTTTCCGGCATCGAGCAGCGCGTCCAACATCGTGGCGAGGTTATCGACGCCCAGCGCGTTGCTGCCTGGAAGGATGGGCGTGTCATTGAGCTGCTTCGTTTGAAACCAGGTCGTGCGAATGAAGAGTCGGTCATCGCCGAGCACATCGAGCATAAAGCCGTAGTCGCGACCTGTCCCTTCGGTTGGGCCGCCCACATCACCGGTGGGCAGAACCGTGCGGTCGAAGCGCGGCTGGCCGTTATTTTTCGACATATTATAGAAAACCGACAGCCGCTTCGTCGCATGCAGCACGGCGCCGGCGGTGAACGTCGTCGGCTTGTAGTTGTGATTCACATCCTGGCCGTTGAAATACCACTCGTTGACCGCCACTTCCCCGGACCGTACGCGCGGATCATTCCGATCGCTAATCCGAGCCTCCTGTTCATTCTTGAACTTAATCTCGTCCCGGCGGGCGCCAAGCGTGGTGACCAGCCGGTCCTTGAACCAAAAACTCTGACTCGCGACCATCAGGGAACTGATGTCCTTGACCGTGTGCGTGTTCGCCCGAGCGCGGGAAATATAGGCGGCGTGGACGCGTCGTCCATTCCACGTGTACTCCGGGATCGCAATGCTCGGGTCACTGGGGTAGTAGGTCGTGAAATCGCCTGGCGTGATATAGTTCCGGCGAAACAGCTGATTCTGCGCGTTCTCCGCCACATTCGCGTTCGTGATCGGCACGTTCGCATCATCGACAAGCGATTCGTTGCGCCAGCGGCGACGGCGATCCTGAGAGGAATCCTCCAACAAACCTGCGACCCGATGGCGGCCATACCAGCGATTGGATTTGCCCACGTCCCAAGCCAGGCTGAGCCGATAGGTTTCGTTCTCCGTGAGGATCCAATCCTTGAACCAGTTCGATTCGAAATAGAGCTGCCCCGCATAAGGGTTGGGCACCGTGCCGGCGGCGCCATCCGGGCGCGGCAGGGTGAGGTTCGGATCGGCCCGCAGGTTGGCCCCGGGAATCGCCATGCCGTTCGCCTCGACGTCGGTGGTGTTGCGGAAGTACGCCAGCTCGAGCACGACACTCCTGGGCAGCCGCTGTTGCACGGTGATCTGACGCGTGTTGAACGTTTGGTGACGCACCCCGCCGGGGCCGGTCACCGAATAACCATAGGGTGAAACCGATGGAGGCAACAGCGTCTCCGCGCCGTAGCGATTGATCGATTCGAACTCGCCCCGGTAATTATAGACGGTGCCATCCTGCTGGTTGAACGTGAACCGGTTGTTGTTGGCGTTGAATCGCGCCGTGCCGGGGCGGACGGCGGTGGCGTCGAAGACCGGACGGCCCGCGTCCTGCCATCCCGTCACCTGATCCTGGCCGTTCCAGCCGAGGGTAAGGCTGTTGTCCATATGGCCCTTTTCGAACGAGACATGAACGGTGGTGTGCTTGAATGGCTGATACCCCAGCGCCGCCGTCCACCGCACTTGATCATTGAACATCCAGTGCCGCCAACCCTCGTTGTTTTGATAGACGCCGAGCAGGCGCAACGACAGCTTTCGGGGAACGATCATCTGGTTGTGATCCGCCTCGTAGCGCTCGAAGTTCCACGAGCCAAACACCGTCTTAACGGTAGTGCGTTCGCGGTTGAGATTGGCTTTCTTCCCGCTCAGCGAAACCAGCCCGCCGGCCTGGCCGAGCCCGAAGAGAATGGAGTTGGGACCGCTCGCAACCTCGGCGCGCTCCACGTTATAGAGATCAACCGGTACATTCGACTCGACGAAATCGCGGGAAGCTCCCGCCGGCGATCCGCGCATGCGGAACGAATAGTCGTTACCATCGGCGCCGCGACCCTGCGGGTTGTTGAAACCCGCATTGGAATCCTCGACGTCGATTTCGACATTGGTTGCATGCGCGAGCATCTCCTCAAGATTGGTGGCGCCGATGTCGGAAAGAAATTCGGGGGTGAAGGCCGACACCGACGCAGGAGTGTCCTTGAGCCGCGAATTAAGCCGGCTGCCGCTGGTGGTATTGCCGGCCTGGTAGCCGACGTCATCTTCCGCCCGAACCTCGAACGGCGAAAGTTCGACGGCGGGCGCCGCGGCTTGACCGTTCGGCGCCGGGGCCGGCGCGCTCTGACCCTGCGCGCCGGGCACGAAAGCCGCGAGGGCCGATAAACTGACGAATAAGGCATGCGCACACGCGCGTGGACGAAGGGTAAGCATAACGGGTAAGGGTTGGCAGGTGAGATAAAACCAGCGCAACGCTGGTCCGATCGAGAGGTCAAACGAGATCTGAACGGCTGGCACGCGCGTGGCAAGACTCCGCCATGGGAGGCGTGAGCAGATTCGTGCGACGGTTGAATCCTTCCGCTTGCGACGGCGGCGCGGGCAGCTTCGATTGCGCGAAATGGACTCCTACGCCCGCGCCCGCGAAATGATCGATGCAGCGCACGCCGCCGACCCCTCCCGCACGCCCGAAGGTCTCGCCGCCGAACTCCTGTACGCGAATCGGATGGAGGTTTGGGTCGGTCAGATCACACCCAACGCGTCACCGCTCCTTCGCCTAGCCGCCCGGGCGCAGCATCTCGAACGCTGGTTGGTTCCGCGCGGAAGTTTTCCTTTGGGCAAACCGGGGTACCTCGCGTGGCGCCGGTCACTCTACACCAAACAGGCGGAACGCGCGCGCACGTTGCTCGAGGCCGCGGGCGTCCCGCCCACCGAAGCAGCGGAGGTCGCAACGTGGGTGTCCAAAACCGGCCTCAAAACCAATCCCGGAACCCAGGCCCTCGAAGACGCGGCATGTCTGGTTTTCCTGGAGAATGAGATCAGTGCCTTCGCCGCCCAGCATGCGGCGTATCCACGGGAAAAGTTCGTCGATATCCTGCGGAAAACCTGGCGGAAAATGTCGCCCGCGGCACAAGAGGCCGCGCTCAAGCTCGATTTGCCGCCGGCCATTGCCGACCTGGTCCGGGATGCGCTGTCCTCCGGCCCGCATGCCACTGACTCTCCTGCGAGCTAACCGGCCGGTCGCAACGCCGCCATCGCCACCCCATTCTTTCGTGCGCATCGCGTCACCGCATCGATTTGCGATTGAATCCGTTGCTTCGCTCCGCCGTCATGCTCAACCGCCGCCACTCCCGCTTCTTTTACCTGCTCATGGATACACCCGAATCTTCACCGCAACCCGATCGCCGCGAGTTCATTAAAAAAGCCGCAGCGGTGGCCATCGGCGGCTCCCTGGTCGTGGCGCCGATCACCGCGGGTTTGTTCGTTTTCATGGATCCGCTCGGGCGTAAGAGCGGGAACGGCGCTTCGGTGCTCGTCGCCACGCTCTCCTCCCTGCCCGAGAACGGCGAGCCGCGGAAATTTTCCGTCCTCGCCACCAAGGTGGATGCGTGGAATCGCACGCCCAATGTCCCGGTCGGCGCGGTCTACTTGCAGCGCCTCAAAGAGAATACCGTGCGCGCGTTGAACGTGGTTTGCCCCCATGCCGGTTGCTTCGTCGATTACCGCCCCGCCAACAGCAATTACTTCTGCCCGTGTCACAACAGCAGCTTTGCCCTCGACGGAGCCATCCTCGACCCGAAGAGCCCCAGCCCGCGTGGTCTTGACGAATTGCCGGTCGAGATTCGCAACGGCAACGAGGTCTGGGTGACGTTTCAAAACTTTCGCGCCGGCGTGCCCGAAAAAATCCCCGTTTGATGAAGCCCGCTCTCGATTGGTTGGACAACCGCACCGGCTACCGTCGGCTTGTCCACGAAACCCTGTACGAAAATGTCCCGGGCGGCGCCCGCTGGCGTTACGTCTGGGGCAGCACGCTTGCGTTCTGCTTCGTGATCCAGGTGATCACCGGCACGTTCCTTTGGCTGGCGTACAGCCCGAGCTCGCAGACCGCTTGGGAGAGCGTGTACTTCATTCAGTACGAGATGGCCGGCGGCTGGTTCCTGCGCGGGCTGCATCATTATACGGCGCACGCCATGACGGTCCTGCTGGTCGTGCATTTGATGCAGGTCGTGATCGATGGCGCGTACAAGGCGCCGCGGGAATTCAACTTCTGGTCCGGCATCATCCTGCTGCAGCTCGTGCTCGCCTTGTCGCTCACCGGTTATCTGCTGCCGTGGGATCAAAAAGGATTCTGGGCCACACGCGTCGCGACCAACATCGTCGCCATCACGCCCTTCATCGGGCCGTCCCTGCAACAGCTCATCGTCGGCGGCAGCGAATACGGTCACCATACGCTCACGCGCTTCTTCGCCCTGCATGCGGGGATCATCCCCGGAGCGATCATCCTGTTCATCGTCGGGCATATCTACCTTTTCCGGAAACACGGCCTCACCCCCAAGTTGCCGCGCCGGCGCCCCGATGCCGCATTCTGGCCCGACCAGGTCTTGCGCGATGCCGTCGCGTGCCTCGCGGTTCTCGCCGTGGTGCTGTTTCTCGTCTTTCGCTATCAGGGAGCCCCTCTCGGCGCGCCCGCTGATCCCTCGGAGCAGTTTTCCGCCGCACGGCCCGAGTGGTATTTCCTCTTCCTCTTCGAGCTGCTGAAATACTTTCCCGGCGGCACCGAGGTGTGGGGCGCCATCGTGATTCCCGGCATCCTTTTGCTCATCCTGGCCGTGATGCCGTTTATCGGAAACTGGAAACTCGGGCATCGCTTCAACCTCGCCTATCTCTGGGCACTGCTCGGCGGCGCCGCCTTGCTCACGGTTCTCGCGATCAAAGCCGATCGCGGCGATCCCAACTACCGCCTCGCGGTGGTTACCGCCGAACGCGACGCCGCACGCGTGGTCGAGCTCGCGCGCTCGCCCGAAGGCATTCCGCCGACCGGAGCCGTTTCGTTGCTGCGCAATGATCCGCTTACGCAGGGCCCGAGGATTTTCGCGCGCAACTGCGCCAGCTGTCATCGCTATGATGGTCACGACGGCCTCGGCGCACAGCCCAAGGACAAAATCTCCGCCGCTGACCTCAAGGGCTTTGCCAGCCGCGAGTGGCTCAAAGGTTTGCTCGATCCCGAAAAGGTCGCGTCGCTCCACTACTTCGGCGGCACCGCTTTCAGTGATGGCAAAATGGTCAACTACGTGAAGGAAGACGTCGCCAGCTTCGGCGCCGAAGATCAGGCGCTCTTGCAACAAGCGATCGTCGCGCTGTCGGCCGAGGCCCAGTTGAAATCCCAACGCGAGCTCGATGAGAACGAGGCCGCGGTGATCAAACTCGGAACGGAAGCGCTGACCGGCGATCGCTTGGGCTGTATGGAGTGTCACACGTTTAACGACTCCGGAGAAGACAACGCTCCCGGCCTCACCGGCTACGGCTCCCGCGAATGGCTGGTCGCGTTTATCACCAATCCGGAGCACGAGCGTTTCTACGGCGAAGACAACGACCGCATGCCCGCCTTCGGCGAAGAGAAGTCGCTCACGCGACAAGAAATCGGGCTCGTGGCCGACTGGATCCGCGGGGAATGGTACGTCGCGCCCGCGCCGGTCGTCGCCCGCTAAAGTGCCCGGCAATGGGGAACGTTCCGTGCGTTCCCTCCGCCACGGTCGACCCGTCCAACGCTTACCTCGTCGATAAACTTGGAACCGCAGTTGCAGCCACAGATTCCACGGGTGGACACAGATTACCAAGGCATTATAAATTACAGTCCCTTCACCTTGCGGGTGAATTCCCTTCCTGTCGCACACCTTCGTTTTCTTTATTACTTTCTGTTCAATTCCGATGCGCGCCTGACTCGCGTTTATCCACTGAAACCAGCGAAGATCAGATTTCAGG
>CAYVDZ010000178.1:0-8912 GCA_964450575.1 uncultured Opitutus sp. | reverse complement strand
GGTTACGAGAGCGTGTTTACCGGTGAGGCGGTGGGCGATAGGGGTCATATCCAAAAGCGTGCGCCGTATGCGCGGCTCACGTCAAAGATTTTGGTTCAGGGGTGCGGCGCAGAGGCACTGGTGACTTTGACCCGCTTACCACCGGGTCGCGGAAAACGTCCAACCGGGAATTTTCTTCTGCATCTCAATCTCGTCGTTACGCTCCGTGAGTCCACATTTCTGATACGTTTCATGGGCCCGGGCGAGCGCGGCGCGATCGAGCTCAACCCCGAGGCCGGGTCCCTTTGGCAGCGTGACGCAGCCGCCTTCGATCGGCATGCGGCCACCGATGATGATTTCCTCCCACTGCCACGGATAATGCGTGTCGAGGGCGTAACTCAAGTTGGGCATCGCCGCGCCGAGATGCGTCATCGCCGCGAGGGAAATGCCCGCGTGATTATTCGAGTGCATCGAGACACCCTGCCCGAAGGTCCGACAGTGCGCCGCCAGTTCCATCGAGGAGTGCAGGCCACCCCAGTAATGATGGTCGGTGAGAATAATGTCCTCGGACCCGGTGCGCACGCTGCCGGGAAGATCGTCGAAGGACGTCGTGCACATGTTGGTCGCCAGGGGAGTCTTTAACGCCTTCCGGACCGCCGCCATACCCTCCTGGGTGCGACAAGGATCCTCGAGATATTCGAGAATTCCTTCCAACTCGCGGCCGTGTTCGATCGAAGTCGCGACCGTCCACAATGCGTTCGGATCGAGGCGCAGCGGAACGTCGGGTCCGAAATGACGATACAACGCCTTCATCGCAGCGACCTCCTGCGTGGGTTCGAAACAGCCGCCTTTTAACTTGATGGATTGGAAGCCGAATTCCTCCACCATGGCGACCGCTTGGGCGACGACGCCCTCCGGATCCAACGCGGCCTTCTGACGGGCGGCGGCCCAGCCGGTGGCGGCGGGATCCGTACCGAACGCCAGTGGTCCGCCGGCGCCTTCGTATTTATAAAACAAGTACGCCGAATAAGGCACGCGCTCGCGGACGATCCCGCCGAGCAGCGTCGCCACGGGCACGCCGAACGCCTTGCCTTGCAAGTCGAGACAGGCGACATCCATCGCGCTGAACACCTGGACGCGCGTCCGTCCGTCCCAAGGTTTGTCACCACGGGACGCCGAGGTTTCCGGCGAGCACCGGGCGGCGAGCTGGTTGCGCAACGCGTACCAGTTCAGGGGATCGCTGCCGATGACGGTATCGCGCACTGCGGCCAACGCCGCATCGACTGCGATGCTTCCGGGCACCTCGGCCAGACCGGTGAGGCCGTTGTCCGTCTTCAGCTCCACCACCGTCCGCAAGCAATACGGGGCGTGCAGCCCGGCGGCGTTGAGGAGCGGAGGATCGCCGAGGGCGATCGGCGTGATGTGCATTTCCGTGATACGCATGGGAAGAAGAATTGAGCGGGAGCCTGGGCGTTGAAGAGGTTAGCCGGGAGATTTCACATCCTATCATTGTCATTGCGAGCCCGAGGAACGAGGGCGCGGCAATCCAGCTAGATGGATTAAAGTGGGGCGGGTCTGTGACCCGCCGTAGGCAGGTCACAGACCTGCCCTACACTTCTGCTCTCGCAATGACAGATGAAATCCAATTTGCCGCGGGTTTACGAGTAGGTGTGCAATCTCCCGGTTAAGGCCATGAAAAGGCGGGTCCGCCGCTCGGGCTCGCAATGATCGACCCGCGTACAAACGAAGCTTCACAGCCATGCCACGGGTGCGGGTTACTTGCCTTTGAGCGTGGCCACGAAGCCGAGCAGGCCGGCGCGGACCGCTCCGCCATCACTACCGAGGGCGGTGAACGTATAGCCGAGTTCGCGAACCTTCGGCACGAGCGCCGCATTATGCACCAGGATGCCAGCGGCCTTGCCGTGGCGTTGGGCGGCCGCGCTGACTTTCTTGAGCGCGTCGGTAAACACCGGGCTTTCGAGCTGATCCGGAATTCCCATGTTATAGGAGAGATCGGCCGGTCCAACGAAGAGCACATCGGCCCCATCGACCGCTGCGATGTCCTCGATGTTGTTCACCGCCTCGATCGTTTCGATCTGAATCACGGTGACCAGCCGCTCATGGGCGTGCGCGTAGTACTCGTCGAAGTCCCCCCCGAAGCCGGCTCCGCGGTTGAATTTGGCCACCCCACGAATGCCATGCGGCGGATAACGCATCGCCAGGACAGCCGCCTTGGTCTCCGCCACGGTGCTCACGTATGGCACCATGATTCCGAGTGCACCCATATCCAGCGCGCGCTTGAAGCGAGGGGTCTCATTCTGGGCGATCCGCACGACCGGAAAAGCCGGCGTGGCGGAGGCGGCGTGCAATTGGTGCAGCAGCGTATCCTCTCCACCAGGACCATGCTCATGATCGATCAACACCCAGTCGAATCCGGCGAGTCCCGCGATCTCCACGGTCATGGGCGATCCCAAATTGAGAAAAGTGCCGGTCAGCCATTCACGTGCGAGCACACGTTTGCGAAAATCAGGGGATAGTTTCATGGGGAGTTAAAGCCGGAAAAATTCAAAGCGACGTATATAGACGATAGAGCGCTTGGGTGCCGCAGTCTTCCCAGCCGCGCGTGGCGACTTGCTCGTAAAGCTTCCTGGCGCACGCGAGACCCGGCAGATCGAGCTTCAACTCGGCCGCACTCTCCAGTGCGATCTTCATATCCTTGATGATATGCTTCACGTAGAAACCCGGGGCAAAATTGTCACTTAAAGCGCGCGGAGCGAGATTCGTCAGCGCCCAGCTGCCAGCAGCGCCGCCGCTGATGCTGGCGTGCACCGCATTCGGATCGAGACCGGCCTTCTTCGCGTAGGCGAGTCCCTCGACCCACGCCACCATTCCCACCGCGACGGCAATCTGGTTCGCCATCTTGCAATGTTGGCCGGAACCCGGCTTTCCAAGCAGGGCAATATTTTTGCCCATGATCTCAAAGAGTGGCTTCGCCCGGGCAAACACGTCGGCCTCGCCGCCCACCATGATCACGAGACGAGCTTCCTTGGCGCCGAGATCGCCACCGGAAACCGGCGCGTCGAGCGATGCCAGACCTCGGGCCGCGGCCGCCTCGGCAATCCGCTGCGCCAGCACCGGACTCGAGGTCGTCATGTCGATCAGCAGCGCACCCGCTTTGGCTTTTTCCAGGATCCCGCCGGCACCAAAATAGGTGGCCTCCACATCCGTCGGAAAGCCCAGGATCGTGATCACCACATCGGCCTGGGCCGCGGCGCTTCCGGCGGAATCGTGCCAGGTCGCTCCAGCCTCAACGAGGGTCTGCGCCTTTTCCTTGGTGCGGTTATAAACGTGCAGCGTGTGACCGGCCGCCTGGAGATGGCCCGCCATACTGCGGCCCATGACACCGGTGCCGATAAATGCGATCGAGAGGGAAGCGGACATATGCGAAATACGAGGGGGAAAATGCGAAACGCACGGGAATGCAAAGCACTCGGCCCCAGACGTGCGATGAAATTTTTCAGGGCGGTTTCGTTTGCCTACCAGAATCGAGCCCGCTCGTACGTTTTCGGTCGCGCGCCACTTTCTATTTGCCCTCGCCGCGCTCGTCGCGTTTTCACTTCCCGGCAACAGGGGGCACCCGGATTCCAGGGCCGCTTCGGTTGCACGAGACCCGCAACCATGTCACTGCTCCCTTTTTCCAGCCTGCTCATCGCCGATGTGGGCATTTCCCTCGGCGACGAGGGCAAAGGCCGTTTGATCCCTGAGGTCGCCGACGAACTCCGCGGCACCAGTGCACCCGTTTCCGTGGTGCTGAAGGTCAACGGCGGTGCCAATTCCGGCCACACCGCCGGCGGCATAAAACTCAACCTGCTCCCGGCCGGAGTCGTGGTGCGCGATGCCTCCCATCTCTGCATCGGCAGCGGCGTCGTCGCGGATCCGCGCAAGATCTGGTGGGAAACGAAACCTCTGGAGAAAAAAGGCCATGCGATCCTTTCCCGCCTCCTGATCGATGAGCGGACCCTCGTGTCCGACCTCACCCATCGTCTGCTGGATCTCGCCTGGGAGGATTACCGCGTCAACGTGTTGAAGGAGGAACCGCGCGGTTCCACGGGTCGCGGCATCACGCCAGCGTATGTCGACGAGGTCGGGCAACAACAGATCGTCTACTCCGACTTCCTGGCCGGACCGAATTACTTTGCCCGCAAACTGGCCCAGCGCGCCGAACGCGCCTGCCGCACGATTCAGCACGTGTGCCGCGTCAGCGAAGCCACGTGGTCGTCCTTTTTCGACACCCTGACCACGGCCGAGCAGCGCGCCAACGCCGAGGCCATCGAGCTCGGCGTGTTCGGAAAGGAAGAGTTTGATTTCATCCGCTTCCGCGGCCGCGAGCCCTTCACGCTGAACCTCGCTGCGCTGACTGAAACCTACTGGCAGGCCGGCACGGCGCTGGCCAAAAACATTGGCGAAGTCCGCGAGCTTATCCTGCGCGAAATGTCCGCCGGACACACCATCATTGGCGAATTCGGCCAGGCCTACTGGCTCGACAAGCGCCATGGCTTCTCGCCCAACGTGACCGCGTCGCACACCTACACGCCGGAATTTTTCGAAAGCGCCGGCATACCCGTACAACGGATACACACCTTCGGCGTGGCCAAGGCGTATGATACCAAGGTCGGCACGCACACGTTCCTGACCCAGATGGACGAGGTGCATCCGCTCACGACGAAACTAAAGCAGATTGAATTCGGCACCAGCACCGGACGCCAGCGGATGGTTGGCTGGTATGACGCCGTGGAAAAAGGCGACGCGCTTCGTTACGGCGGTTTCCAGGACGTGATGATCAACAAGCTCGATGCGCTCACCCACAGTGGTGACTGGCAGGGCGACCTGCAGATCTGCGTCGGCTACGAAACCAGCGATGGCACCCGGATCAATCACGTGCCCCGCAATGAGGCGATTCGCAAAACGCTTCGGCCGATTTACACGCAACACCCCGGTTGGACCGGGGATATCTCCACCGTGCGCCATTTCGCGGAGCTGCCGATCAATGCGCAGCGCTACGTCGCCGCAATGATGAAGAGCCTGCTCGCCGTCGCCTTCGAGCACCGCGAGTTGCCGGCCGCCGACAAGCTGCCGAACCTGCGTTATCTCGGGGTCGGCCCGCAGCCCTCCCAAATCATCAAAGACGTTCCGGCCACGGCCGAGCTCGTCGGCCTCGTGTAGTGGAAAAACGGTGACACCGGCATTCGTGCCGGTGCTTCCGGCTCTCAGTAACCGCAGTGACCGCCGCCGCGGTGGTTCCACTGCCGCAATCCAGCCATGGATTGCCCCGCCCTCGCTCCCCGGGCTCGCCATGACAATCGAAGGGGTGAAATACTAGGCGAGCAGCTTGTTCACCACTTTCCCGGCGACATCCGTCAGCCGGAAGTCGCGACCTTGAAAGCGATAGGTGAGGCGCGTGTGATCCAATCCGAAGAGGTGCAGGATTGTCGCGTGAAGGTCATTCACGTGCACCGGATCCTTCACGATATTCCAACCAATATCGTCGGTTTCACCGATGACCTGGCCGCCCTTCACTCCCCCACCCGCCATCCACAAACTGAAGGCGAACGGATGATGATCGCGACCGGTCACAGCTTGATACCCGACGCGATTTTCACCCAGAGGCGTGCGTCCGAATTCCGATCCCCACACGACCAGGGTTTCGTCCAGCAGACCGCGCTGCTTGAGATCTTTGAGCAGCGCCGCGATCGGCTGGTCGGCCATCCGACTGTTGAAGCCGAGCTCCGCCTCCAAGTTACTGTGGTGATCCCACGACGCGTGAAAGATGTTCACGAAACGCACGCCGCGTTCGACCAAGCGCCGCGCCAGGAGACAGTTCGTCGCGAAGGTTTTGAACTGCCCTGGACCGCCGCCGCGATTCGCTCCCTTGATTTCGGGCTCCACGCGATCGATGCCATAGGCGTCCATCGTCGCCGCTGATTCACCAGCCAGATCCGTCAACTCCGGAGCAGCCGTCTGCATCCGAAACGCCAACTCGTAGGCGGTGATGCGGCTCGCGATTTCCGGATCACGGACTTTCTGATGCCGGAGTTTATTGAGGTCCGTGATGGCATCGAGGCCGTAATGTTGCATTCGCTCCGTGATGCCGGGTGGATTGCTCAGGTTCAGCACCGGATCACCTTTGTTGCGGAACAGCACGCCCGCATAATCCGACGGCAGGAATCCACTCGACCAGAGCGACGCACCGCCACTGGTGCCGCGACCGGCGGTCAACACGACGTAACCCGGAAGGTTTTTCGACTCGCTGCCGAGTCCGTAATTGAGCCACGAACCCATGGTCGGCCGATCGAACATCGACGAGCCGCACTGCATCATCAACTGGCCCGGGTGATGGTTAAACTGATCGGTGTGCATCGAGCGAATCAGCGCGATGTCGTCGGCACAGGTGCCGAGATGGGGTAGCAAATCCGACAACTCCATCCCGCACTGGCCGTGGCGGGTGAACGTCCGTGGCGAACCCATCAGCCGTGCGCCCTCTTTCTGAATGAAGGCGAACCGTACTTTCTCCAGCATCGAGTCGGGCAACTTCTGCCCGTTCATCTCGTTTAGCTTCGGCTTGGGATCGAACAGGTCCATCTGGCTCGGCGCCCCCTCCATGAAGATGAAGATGCAGTTCTTCGCTTTGGGCGCGAAATGAGGCGCGGGCGTAAACGGCGGCGCGGCACCCGCACTGGCCGCCGGCTCCGCCGCGAGCAAGCCATCGGCTTTGAAGAGCGAGGCGAGCGCAAGAGCGCCGAGGCCACTGGCGTTGGTCGCGAGAAAATCCCGGCGGGTCAGCTTGACGATATCTTCAGGGCTCATGATGCGGGGTCAGTCGCGGGTGATAAACTCATCGAGATTCATGATCGTGCGCACGGTGGCGACGAGACTCGCCTGCGCCATCGGATCGGTCGGCAAAGCGGTGTCGCCACCCACCCCGAGGATCGCAGTGGCGCTGTCCGGCTGTTCCAGCGTGAGGCGTTTCTGGTCGTCGTAGAGTTGGCGCAAACGCGCGAGCTCCGCCTCACTCGGCGAACGCGCCAGACAAATCTCGAACGCGCGCTCCAACTGCGCATCGGGCGTGGGCTCCACCATCAGCCGCTGGGCGAGCGCGCGGGCGGCGTCAAAGAACACCGGATCGTTCCAGAGCGTCAGCGCCTGCAGTGGCGTGTTCGACCGGTCGCGCCGGGTGCACGTTGCCGTCGAGTTCGGCGCATCAAATGTCATCAACATCGGATACGGTACCGTGCGTTGAAAAAAGATATACATGCCGCGCCGGAAGCGATCCTCGCCTTCACTCTCGCGCCACTTGACCGAGTTGGCGTAACCCAGCGCCGCGATGTCGGCCGGCAATGGCGGACGCACACTGGGTCCACCGACTTTGCGCGCCAGCAATCCGGACGCGGTCAAATGGGCATCACGGATGATCTCCGCTTCGAGTCGCAAGCGGCTTTGCCGCGCGAGCAACGTGTTCAACGGATCGACCTCGACCAGGTCCGGGCGGTAGTCCGAGGATTGCTGATACGTCGCCGACGTGACGATCAGTTTGAGCAACGCCTTGCGGCTCCAGCCGAGCCGGGGGAATTCCGTCGCGAGCCAGTCGAGTAACTCGGGATGCGACGGCCGCTCCCCTTGTGTCCCGAAGTTGTTGACGCTGACAACGAGACCGCGGCCGAAGAGGTGTTTCCAGATGTGATTTACGGTGACGCGGCTGGTGAGCGGATTGCGCTCATCGACCAGCCAGTGGGCAAGATCAAGGCGGTCTGGGGTGGCACCGCGCGCGGCAAAGGGGTGAAGCACCTTGGGTGTCGCTGGTTCGACGCGCGGGCCGGGCCGCAAAAAGTCGCCGCGAACATGCACGTGCGTCTCGCGCGGCGTGGGTCGCTCCGCCAGGACGGCGACCTTGGTTTCTGGATACTTCGGTTCCGTCTTGGCGAAGGCATCGAGCGGTTGTCGCAGTTTCCTGGCGTCCGGATCCACCTCGTCCCGGAAGTACGCAGCCAAGGCGGCTTGATGCGCGGAGGTCCGGTGCACGGGTGGCGTGTTCCAGGCGATCGCGACGCCGTCATCAATCAGCGACGGTGACAACGGAAGCGGCGCGGACGTGGCTGACAACCGGAACCGGAGCAAAGTGTGTTGATTGCCGAACTGCTGATCGAGAGTGAAGACGAGGGTATCGCCGGCGTTGAGCACGAGCGGTTCGGCGCACTCGAAGACGGCGACGTGGCGCCGCTTGTTTTGCGGCGAGATCGCCCAACCGGTTTTCGGGTCAGCATCAATCGCACCCGCGACCGCCCAGTCCTTCTGGGAGAAATCGGCGGAGGCCTTGCTAAACGTCACGGTGCGGGAGGACGCGCCTTCGGCGGATTGAACCGTGAGTTCAAAACCGGTAAGCAGGAAGTTGCCGTTGCCGGAGCGGCCCGGGCCGGTGTTGGACGAAGTTTCCGGCAAAACCTCCAAACGAAAACCTGAAAGTGGGGTCGGGTGCGTCGGCGATGCACCCGGCCAACGGGCGGCGACGGTGTAGGTTTCGGTCAACGGGCTCAGGCCCGAAGCGAGCACGGAGTGATCAGGCAAAGTCGTAAGCGTAGTGCCCTGTGCGGCTGCGGCGGATACGGGTGGCAGAGCGTTCCAGACCGCGAGGTCGACGGTGCCGGTCGCCTCCCATGCGGCCTGCTGGGCGGGCAACCCGTTGCGAACGTAATCGTCGTAGCGTTGCTGTAACGGGGCGCGCGTACTGTCCCATTGCCTCTTTGCCGCGTGATAGATGGCCAGCTCCTGTTCCGTCGGAGCAGGAATATCCTTGTCGTCGGCGTTGTTGAAAAACGCGAATAGCTGAAAGAATTCCCGCTGCGTGATCGGGTCGAATTTATGCGTGTGACACTCCGCGC
>CAYVDZ010000177.1:0-8925 GCA_964450575.1 uncultured Opitutus sp. | reverse complement strand
AAGATCACACCCTCACGCGGGTCCGCGCGCAACCCGCGCTCGACGGTGATCGAGAGCGCGAAGTGGACACCTTTGTAACGATGATTCGCTTCACTAAAAAAAAGGCAGAGTCGGGAGGGACGACACCATCGTTTTAGGTGTTACGGAAAAATAACGACGGGGCTCTTGGCAACCAACCGGGAGAAGTGCGATTCGTAGTGCCGACGGCAAAACCACGGGACCAATTTCGTTCGATTGAATTTTCGATCGACTCGAGAGGCGGTCCCGAAGTGGCGCCGGCAATTCTTCAACCATGCACTTCGTTCGTCGGACTGAAACCGAACGATCGGAATGCGGGGATACGGCCCCCTCAAGCGCCGGAATTAAGGAAGGAAACGACAATGATGACAAACCTGATCCCAATCCTGATCCACCTGGGCGTGATGCTGGGTGCTGCCATGGTAATATACGCGCTCCATCTCGCGTCCGATAAAATCCGACCCGCCCGCATGGGCGTCCGAAAGAATTTCATCCTCGTCCTGATGCTCGCCTTGGGCTGGCCGGTCGTGGCTCAGGCTCAGGCGGTTGATCTTCGGACCGCGACCGAGGCGGGTAATGCGATCATCATGTACCTCAGCGGAACGTTCGCGGCAGTCGGCATTGTGGCCGCGGGCGTCGCGATGATGATGGGCCGGCAATCAATCGCGAAATGGGCCTTCGCCGGAGCGATGGTGAGCGGTCTCGCCTTCGCGATCGTGCGGACGATGTGGAGCAACATGGGACTCGAAGCGGCTGGCGTTAGCACCTTCGCCCCCTGATTCGCAAGCCGGTCACCCGTCCCATGAACAGCCCACACCTCAACGAGCACGACGCCAATCAGGGCGCACAGTCGTCCGGCGAGTTCCTCGGCATGACGGGGAACTCGGGCTGGTACCTGCTGGGATCCGGCGGTGTGACCATCATGATGGTGATTATCCTATGGGGTGTCATGGGAGTGTCACTGCTGCTGTGCCTCTTCGTGGGACTCATCCTCTGTCTTGGTTCGGTCGCGTATGTCTTCACGTTAAAGAACGGGAAACCGGAGCACTACGACACAGACTTTCTCGAGTCTGCGCTCGTGGAGGCGGGGGTCGTGCAATTCAGCTTTGGGCCGCGAGTCCGGCGTCCGGTGAATCCGTTTACAGACGGCGCGGAGCCCGCGCTGGCAGTTTCGCAGCAGGCGAAATCCAGCGCGCGCGGCCCTGTGGGCAATCGCAGCCGTAGCGGAGTTTCGCGACCGAAGATGGCTGCGACGGAGCCTGTCGAAAACGGCGACAAGACGAATGCTGTTCGCGGGAAACCAGTGCCCGTCGTTACCCGGAGCGAGTACGACCACCTGCAAAGAAAACTAACGACGACGGAAGAGATGCTGGAAGACGTACTGGCGGAGGCGGCGGAGGACTGACCATGCGTGTCGAACCAACAGACGGCTATTTCGGCGAGGACATGATTGTCTTCGAAGGCCTGCATCGCGGCGGGTTCGTGTCGCGCGGCTTTGAAATCACTGCGCCCGACCTGGAGCAGGCCGATCCGGTGCATCACAACACGCTGGAGTCCGATCTCGTCGCCCTGCTCTCCGTCCTGAAACCGGAATGGCGGATGCAGGTGCAGTGGACGAACGATTCCGATTTCAGGAAGCCGCTTCACCGCTACCGGGAAGACACGATCAAGTACTCAACCAACGAGTGGAGCACGCGTCAGCGCAACGAACGTTTCGTGCGCTACTCGCGCCTCATGGACGAAGGCGCGCTGCGCCGTGAGCGGTTGCGGCTGTATTTCACGATGCCGGTCGATGCCGATGCCGTCGGACAAAAAGCGGGCCGTCTCACGAAGGAGGCGTTGCTCGGTGCTTACGCGGAACAGTTCAAGCAGACCGGGCAATTTCTCCAGGCTCTCTTCGGTGGCAGCGGCGGACAGGTCCGCCCGATGACCGATGCGGACCATTTTCTCCACTACCTCGAATTCCTGAACCCTTCCCTGCCGGAACAGCGGGTCACCGATCCATTGGAGTTCTTCGATCCCGAGAAATCCATCCAGGAAAACTGCTGGCACGGCGAAGGCCGTCCGCTCGAAAAGCCCGATGCGGGGTTCTACCTCGACGGCTACTATCACGGGATGCTCGCGCTGAAAGCGCTGCCGAAACGCACGCGCCCGAGCATCGCGTATATTCTGACGAAGCTGGGTTTCCGCGAGTATGCGATCACGGTCAACGTCGAGGCGGTGGACGTAAACGAGCTAATTGAGAGGGAGCAAAAAGAGCTGAACCGCGTCGAGGGCGACTACGAGAGTTTGAGGAAGGTGAAGCTCCTCGCCGCCATGCGGACGAAGGCGGCGAAGATCGCGCGCTACTCGAACGGCGACAGTTCGCCCTACCGGATCCAATACATCATCCGCGCGTGGGACCGGAACCGGGAGGATTTGCGCGCCAAACTGACCGCGCTGAAAGCCGCAGTCGGCAGCATGGAGCGCGCGCAAGCCTACGAACCGGCGCTCGAACCGTCGGCGCGAAATTTCTTTTACTGCACGTGGCCGGGTTGGTCGTTCAGCAACTACAACGCCCTCTGGCACGACTACGACGATGTGCTCGTCGCGAACATCCTGCCGTTTTCCTCGACGCCAGTCGGGCATCTGGAAAACGCAGAGTTCATCTACGAGGGACCAAACGGTAACCTCGTCGGTGGTCGCACGTTTGTGGGCGAAGGCAGCAGCCAAACGCCACAGAACGCCGTAGTCATCGGCACGACCGGCTCGGGGAAATCCGTCAACGTCATCGACATCCTGACGCAGACCGAACCGTTCTACCACTACACGATGATCGTGGAGGAAGGTGAGTCCTACACGACCTACGCCAAGACGGTCGATCCGACGACGGAGCCGATCATCGTGCAGGCAAACGGCAAGCTGACGATGAACTACCTGGACACGCGAGGCCTGCCGCTGTCCGGTCTGCACCTGAGTGCGGCGTCGGCGTTGCCGATGCTCATGGTAGGTCAGTCGAAGGACGAAGACCGCACCAAGTTGCGCCAGGCGCTGCTCTCGAACGCGATTGGGCGACTCTATGACGATTTTTCGCGGTGGTATTTGAACAAGCACCCGGATGAACGCGGCGCGCTCGCGCGGCGGGCGTTCGCGCTCGATGCGTATCGACGCGAGCGCATGGGGCCCCAGGCGACGGAGCTCGACGCGTTCCTCGAGTTCGCGGAATTCGAGCAGGGGCGCGCCGATGAAGCCGCATCGTTCATTGCTCACGCGGACGAAGGCGAAGTCATCCGCTTCGCGAAAGGCAGCGCCGGTGCGCAGCAGGTCCGTGATTTGATCTTCTCCCGTTTCACCCCGGCGGAGCAACCGCAGCACGGGCATTTGCAGGAACTCCTTTCGGCGGAGGCCTCCGGCCCGCACGCGGAGGAAATGCGCTATCTCGCCACGCTCCTGGAACCGTGGTCGGCGGGTGGCAGCTACGGCGAACTCTTCGACGGCGTATCCAACGTTAACCTCACCGGAAAAATTGCGCATTTCGAGTTGGGCTACATCCCGGAGTCGGCGGAGGAGCTGAAAGCGGCTGCAGCCTTCCTCATCGCGAACTATACCCGCTCGCATGTGATGCGGCTGCCACGTGCGCTGCGGAAGCGGAACATCTTTGAAGAGGTCGCGCGCTTCTCGCTCGTGCCATCTGGCAAGAAGGTGTTGCGCGAGTCCTATCAGCAGCTCCGCAAATACAACGTCTGGAACGTCGCGACCGTTCAGAATTACGAGCAGTTCAAAACCTCGGACATTCGCGGCGCGGTGCTCGGCAACAGTCGGATGCTTTTTCTCATGCGCCAGAGTGATCGCTCGGACATCGAGGATCTCAGTCGGGATTTTCCCATCCCCGAGGCGGTGAAGGACGCGGTGTTGAGTCACCCGGAACCGGAGAAACTGATTGGGAAGAAGTTTTCGCAGTTCACCTATTACCACACGGACGAACGGCGTCCGCTCATCGTGACGATGCGCAACGTCGCCTCACGGGAAATGCTCTACTGCGCGTCGAGCTCCGGTGCCCATTTCGATCAACGCCAGAAGGCGCTGAGAGGTCACGCCAACATCGTGGAGGCCATCATCGCCAACGCCTGAAACCATGAAAACAAACCAAGAAATCCAAGCCGAAGCCCGGCAGTTGATGGTGGTCGGCAGGCAGTATCAGAACGAACAACGGATCGTCAGCGCGGGCGCATCCGCCGTGGCGGTGCCGCGCGTGCTGGTGAATCTCCCCATGAATCCCGCAACGCCGGGACGCGAGCGGCAGGTCGAGGCAGCGGTTGTCGGCGGCGCACTGGTGTTCCGGCTCATGGAGCGCGAGACTGATGTTCCTGCCTCAGACCGTGACGGGCGTGATGCCGAAGGCACGCTGCTCGCGTCCAGTCCTTTCGCCTACGACGTATTGAGCGCCGGTTACGAAATGGCTGAGGAAGAGCGACTGTCGGCTGCGCTCGAACGCTACGCTGATCGCAGCGAAGACCGTGCCGACCCGGCCGATGGCGAAACGGTTGCCGAGGTGGAGGAGATTCTGGAAGTGAAACTTCTCCCGCACGCCGACCGGCTGCGCACGAAGGCGGAGGTCGCGGAATTTCTCGAAGGCCGTTTGGAGCGGAGCGCGCTCATCGCGCGCAGTATTGAGCGTCAATGTTCGCGCGAGGATTGCGGGGAGCGTCTGACGGAGCGGCACGAACTCAAACTCACGATGGGCGAACCCTAACCTTAACCCGAGACACCTCATGCAACGATTCCTGGATAGTCTGACATTTTCGCAGCCGTATCTATTCGGTCTGCTTTTCATTTTCCCGGTGATCTTGTTCACGTCGGGATGCGCGACGGCGGGCGCGGACTCCGCCGGCCGCACGCGTAATTTCACGACGACGGCAGCGACAACTGCGGCCGGAGCCTACGTTGGCGCGAAGGAAGGCGACGGCAAAGGCAAGAACGCGGCGGTCGGCGCGGCGGTCGGCTTCATCGCGGGCGAGACCATCAACTACTTCAACAACAAGGCGCAGAGTGAGGCCTTTCTTGCTGGCTACGAAAAGGGCCAATCCAACGCGGTGAAGCAGCAATACTGGATCGCACGCGACAACCAGCGTCCCTCGTTGGATGACGGCTACGAGGAAGCCTTCTACGAAATCCCGGTGCCGCAGAATGACCGTGACGGTGTGCGGCGCGAGCCGACCAAACGGGTCATCCGCGTCGTCGTTCCCAAAGAGGAGGCCAGATCATGAAAAAGCTTCTCGCACTCATCCTTATCGCTGGAGCCGGTGTTGTCCCTGCGTCCGCGCAATGGGCTGTATTAGATGTGCCCAACCTAACGCAGAGCATCGCAAACTACGCCGCCCTCACCGAACAGATTGCAAAGCAGGCGACCCAGATCAGCAATCAGGTGCAGCAGATTCGGCAATTTGAAACGCAGCTCCAGCGCATGGGCGATATGTCGAGTTTTCGCAGCCTGGTGGGCTTCACCGAATTCCGCGCGGATCTCAATTTGCCGACACAGATTAAAAGATGGGCGGACAGCCTCGCGCGGGTTGATGGTCGCGGAATTTTTGGTGACACGCGTGGCGGCATTTTCCCGCAAATCACCGCGCAATTTTCGGACTTCGACGGTGCGCCGATTACGCGTGATCCGCAGGTCTTCAAACAATCTCACGACATCGTCGTCACGGTCGATGAATTCAAAACGGTTCAAGAAGACGTTTATACCCGCCGTGAAGATCTGAAGCGTGCCATCGCTCGCACCAGCGAAGCGATGCAGGCTGCGACAACAGAAGCGGAGCAACAGAAGCTCCAAGGCGTGATCGACGCGCAATATGGTCAACTCGCGGCAGTGGATGCCGAGGTCACCCTCAGCGCATCAGAGGTGCAGGTGAAAGCGGCGGAGGCGACTGCCATGAACAATGCGCAGGCCGAGGCCGACGCTGAGGCTCGGCGACGCCTATCGCAGCAAGAGGCCACCAAAATCTCGACGGCGTTCAAACCACGTTACGAATGCCTTCTACAGTATGTAACTGAGCGGAGACTCTCTCCGTGATCGGAAGCTTTTTCCCCGTTGGGAGGTCCAAAGGACGCACATGAAAACAAAGCTGTTTGCAGGAGGGTTGTGCATCGTCTTGCTCGCGTTCGGTTGCACGGACCGAGAAGCGGAGGCACGCAGGGCAAAAGAGGAAACGGAAGCCAAGGCGCGAGCCGAGGCTGCCCGCCAGGAAATGGACGCGCTGCCTAAGGCGTTCAAATCGCGGGATATTTTCAATAAAAACGAACCAGAAAAGAAGCCCGATCAGGTTCCCGAAAAGCCCAAAGCCAATCCCTGAACTGAATCGATCGCATGGCCATGCTCGTTGGCAGTATTCTTCCCGTTACCTACTTCGATGGCTTGTCCACGTTGTGGGGCGGTTGCGCCTACCTCGCCAGCGCCATCGTCGCCATCGGGCTCGTCTTTCAGACCGTGCGCAGCCGACCGGATGCAGGTACCTTCATCTGGCTTCTCGCGAAGGTTTTCATGATCGGACTCAGCACGGTCTTTCTACGCGAATGGCTGATGCGCCTTAACGACATCGTGATCGCTTTTGGTGACATGATGGGCGTGAAACCCACTTTAGTGGATGATCGGTTCATTCAGTTCATCGCCGGGAAAACAGCCGCCGACCCAAAATCAAGCGTTTGGGATATCATCTGGGGAACGAAATCCATCGGCACCGCGATTTGCTACGCGTTTCTCTGGCTCTTCGGCTGGCTGTCATGGGGCGTTCAATATGTCATCAAACTGATTGGCGATGTGCTCCTAACGGCTGGCTGGTCTTTAAGTCCGCTTTTTCTCTCATTCTTCATGCTCCGCCCGATGGCTGGTGTTGGGCAAAAATACATCATAGGGTTGGTGGCTCTCGTACTCTGGCCCTTTGGCTGGGTGATGGCGGCAGTAGTCACCAATGCGATGCTGGATGCAGCCGCCACGGCGAACCTTGTTCCAATCATCGCGGCCGGGGCACCTCTCGCGGCCCCTGCGCTGACGGTGCTGCTGATCGGTTCCTGGATGCTCATCAGTTCGTTCCTCGCGCCGTGGATCACGACGAAGGTCTTCCTGATGGGAATGAATCCTGCGACGGCGTTCGCGCAGGGTGTCGGCGGAGTCATGCAATCGGCATTTGCTGGAGGGACAGGTGCGGCAGTCGCGGTAGCGACTGGCGGGGCTGGTGCTGGGGCCGTCATCGCCTCGGCGGCTGGTGGAGCACTGGCGGCAGGTGGTGAGTCGGCGGCGCGAGGTGGTGGCTCAGCTCGAACAACCGGAACCGCGATTTCTGGAATGGCGGGCTTTTATGCCGGTGGCTTCGTGCGAAGAAGTGCCGAGGCGTCGGAGCAAAGCGCATCGGCCGATACGCGCCGAGCGGGGGCTGCTGAATCGATGGCCTCAGAATTTTCAAAACACGCCCGGAGTAAGCGGAAAAGCCGGAGCGGGTTCGATAAACAGCCGCATGAGGACGACCCCAACAAGGCCGCTCTCGATATTTAATCCCATGTTCAACCTTAACCGGCGACACACAGAAGCCCTGGAAAAATCTGCGCGTGCGAAAAAACGCATCGCGGACGCTGAGGAAAGCATTGCTCGCAACCTCGGCGCGTTCTTACGCGACGACGACGCCTCGGAGGCAACGCCCCCGCCGCTTCCTCCGAAAACCCCGACGCCCCCGAAAAAACAGTCACCCAAGAAATAACTCACATGGTCGCCAACGCAGAAACCGTCGCTCCGGTCGCGCCTCGTGCCGCGCCAACTTTTGGAAAAACGAAACCGTCGATCCTCGCGATCTTTGAGCGCCAGCGGCGTCAGTCGTTGATCTGGTTTCTGATCGCGGTCGCCGCGTGGGTATGGGCGGCGTGGGACCGGCAGCAACTCGTCGAGAAGCTGACGCACAAACGCGAGGTGATCATGATCGACAGCCTCGGCACGTATTACGTCTCGCCAGTCGTGGACATTCAGCAGGCGAAAGACCTGCACGCGATGCAGACCAAACTCGCCTGCAAGGCGCTCTTCGAACGCAACCCCGAGGGCTTGGACAACCCGGAGTTGTTCAAGCAACTCTTCCTGCGCGAAGCGGCGCAAGTCGCCCAGGTCGCGCTCAACAAGACGAAGGCGGAATTTGAGGCGAAATCGCTGCATCAAAAAGTCGAAGTCGGCCCGCCGGAGATTCTGAGCACGCGTGACAACGCATTCTACACCTCCGCCGATGTGCAGTTGATCCGGGTCGGTGCGTATCAAGGCGCGCCGATCACGGAGGTCCTGCGCTACCGCGTGAAATTCAAGTTTCTGGTCAATCCTGACCTGACCCGCAACGGACGCTTTCCGACTGCTGTCGCGGCGTTCCAAGTCGAACACCTCAAACCGTGAAACCGCATGTAGAGATTATCGGACTCTTTTTTGCCGTGGCGTCAGCTCTGGCAGGCCAGCCAATTCGTGACGTTGCGCTCGATCCGGCGCAGGCGGTTGACCTTCCGGTCTCGCGGGAAATCACGACCGTGATGTTCCCCGGAGCGATCACCGCAGTGGCGGGAGCGGACATGCTGATCGATAGCGGGAAACAGGCGGTGGAGGTCGAGGAGGGAACGCCGATTCGCTTTCATGTCACGCACGCGCCCGGCTCGAATTTCATCCTCGTGCGGAGCCTGCAGCCCGAAGCGACGGCAAGACTGACTGCGATCTATGAAGGCTCGGCCTACGTGATACAGCTTCGTTCCGTCGAGAGCGATTCGGTCGCGAGCGTGATCTTCAAACGCGCAACGGTGCAGACCGCCGTGCGCGTGAATGCACCGCCTGAGCCGGTGAGGTTTTCGCCCCGCGTCGGCCTGAGTCTCCTGGATCGGGCGCGCGCGTATCCGGTTTTGGTTACATCGCTG
>CAYVDZ010000176.1:5017-9001 GCA_964450575.1 uncultured Opitutus sp. | reverse complement strand
TTACCAACGAATCAGCGCGCTTCCATAGGTCAAGCCCGCCCCAAACGCGACCAGGAGCGTGAGGTCACCGGGCTGAATGCGGCCGGCACGCCGCGCCTCATCCAGGGCGAGGGGAATGGAAGCGGCCGAGGTATTGCCGTAGCGGTCAAGATTCACAAAAAAACGTTCCATCGGAAGTCCAAGATACTGGGAGATGGCTTCAATGATGCGCAGATTGGCTTGGTGGGGGATGACGAGGGAAATCTGATCCGCAGTAATTCCGTGTTGTTCCAGAATATCGCGCGCGGATTCATCCATGCCTCGGACGGCCAATTTGAACACTTCCTTCCCCTTCATGCGGATGCAGTGCTCACGGGCGATAATGGACTCGGCGGTCGCCGGAGAACGGCTGCCGCCACGGGGAATGCATAATAGCTCCGCGCCTTCGCCACAACTGCCCAGCCGGGTGCCGATCAGGCCCCGGGTGGAGTCGTCACTTGCACCAATGATTATGGCGCCCGCGCCGTCTCCAAACAGGACGCACGTGGTCCGGTCCTGCCAATCGATCACGGCGGAGAGTTTCTCCACTCCGATGATGAGCGCTTTTTGGTACCGGCCGGACTCGATCATCGCGCAGGCTGTATCCAAGGCGTAGACAAAGCCGGAGCACGCGGCGTTGATGTCGAAACAAGCGGCTTTCGAAGGAATTCCGAGCTTGTGTTGAATGAAACAGGCGCAGGCCGGCATCGGCATGTCGGGTGTGACCGTGGCGACGACGAGCAGGTCGATATCGGAAGGGCTCAACCCAGCGTCGTCGAGCGCGCGGCGCGCCGCCTGCACGCCCATGTCGGACGAAGCCTCGCCGTCCGCGGCAATCCGCCGTTCGCGGATTCCAGTGCGGGTACGAATCCACTCGTCGGACGTATCGACTGTCTTGGACAGCTCTTGGTTGGTCAGGATGCGCTCGGGAGCGTAGGAACCGGTGCCGAGAACGGCGGTGAAGCGGGAAGGCATCAAAAGGAGCTGGAGGGCGGAAAGGAGAGTGACCGTCCGGAAAACCGGAACCGGTCGCGATCAATGAGAGCGTTATCGCTCTTACGAAAAAGCGGGTTGCGCAAGCAGTTCGTTTGCTCGCGCGATATCAGCCTCGATGAGCTGATTCATGTCCGCCTTGACCATTTCGTTGCCGGCACAGATCGCACTCTTGATGGCGCGGCGGCTGGAGGAGCCATGGGCTTTGAGAATATGGCCGTTCAGTCCCAGCAGAGGGGCGCCGCTATAACGCTCAGGATTGATCCGCTCCTTGAGGGCGTGGAATGCGCCTTTGGATAACAATGCGCCGGTGGCCCGCAGCGGGTTCGCGCGCAATTCCTCCTTCAGCATGCTGGAAAAATACTTCACGAGCGATTCCCAGCTCTTTAGCATGATGTTGCCGACGAAGCCGTCGCAGACGACCACATCGACATGTTCTTCGAAAACGTGAAAGCCCTCGATCGCGCCAGAGTAATTGATCAGGTTGCCCATCCGGCGCAGCTGGTCATTCGTCTCCGTGATCAGGGCGTTGCCTTTGCCTTCTTCGGTGCCGATCGTCATGAGGCCTACCCGAGGCGACTTCACGCCGAGCATGACCCGGCAAAAATGGCTGCCTAAAATCGCGTTGTGCACCAGATGCTCCGGTTTGGCATCGGGGTTTGCGCCGGCATCAATCAGAACAAAATGCCCGCCTTCACGGGGACAAATCGCACCCAAGGCCGGGCGGGAGACGCCCTCCATCATGCGCAGCTTCAGCGTGCCGCCGGCCATGAGGGCACCGGTGTTTCCACAGCTGACAACGACTCGGGCATCACCGGATTTGACGAGCTCGATGGCGCGGACCATGGATGAATCCTTCTTCCGTTTGAGGGCGGTCAAAGGCTTGTCCTCCATCGTAATTACTTCGGTGGCGTGATGCAGCGCAAGGCGCTCATCCTTATCCAAGCCGGCTTGGCGCACGAGTGGGCCAAGCACAGCGTCATCTCCGACCAAGGTGATCGGGTTGAGGCTGGGAAACTGGCTGAGCGCGAGCTTAACTCCCGCAACAACTTCGGCGGGGCCGAGATCGCCGCCCATGGCGTCGACCGCGATTCTCCCCGTGGAACCGGATGTGGTAACCATCTCGACGATGGCGTGAAGACTGGCTGAGAAGAGGCTTAAACCTCGACGTTCAGCACCTGACGACCGCGATACATCCCATTCTTAGGGTTCACGCGGTGAGGGCGGAACAAGCTTCCGTCCGTCGGATCCTTTGCGAACTCCGGAGCTTTGAAGGCGTTGGCTGCGCGGCGATTAGCGCTACGGCGTTTGGACTGCTTGCGTTTCGGATTTGCCATGGGAGTGAGGGTGTAGAATGCGGGCGTTGATGATTAACGCGCGCAAAATTGTGGTGAAAGGGTTTGGAGTAAAGGGCGGCGACCAGGCGCGTCAAGCGCCATCATCATCGGTAGCTTAGAGGTAAAATACGACCACGAGCACGGCAGCCAGGGCGAGGCGGTACCAAGCGAAGACCGCGAGACCGTGTCGCGTCAGCCAATGTACGAGGAAGCGGACTGAGATGGCGGCGGTGATCGCCGCGACGATACCACCGAGAATCGCGTTGGACCAGCCGAAGACTTGAATCATCGAGGCTCCGCTGCGGTAGCCTTTATAGAGAGACGCTGCGCTGAGGGTGACGAAGCCGAGCAGGAAACTAAATTCGGCGGAGCGCCTTGGATCCAAGCCAACGAAGTAACCGCCGACGATAGTCATCATCGACCGACTGGTGCCGGGCCACATCGCCACGCACTGGAGCAGGCCGATAATTGCCGCGGAGCGCTTCGTGAGTTCCTTGATTTCAGTGAGTTCTTCGGGGTGGGGCAGACGGCGTTTGCGCCACGCCTCGGCGAAAAACATCAGGAAGGCACCGGCGATCAAGGCGATGATGACCGCTCCCGCTGAGAACAGATTTTCATCAATCCAATCGTGGGCGAGCAGACCGAAAATCGCGGCGGGGATGAACGCGATCAGGAGGTTGATCAGCAGACGTAGCCCCCCGGGATCGCGTCCGATCAGGCCTTTTAGCATCGAAACGAATCGTGGCCAATAAAGGAGGGCGACGGCGGCAATCGCGCCGGCCTGCAAAACGATGTTATAGGTGTCAGCCGCGAGTTTGATCGTGAGCGGTTCACCGGCGGGGTTCTCCTTCGAAGGCTTTTTGTGCCACAAGGCCTGACCGTCGGGGCCGGCGAGCGGTTGATCCGATTCCAGGCCGAGCGCGCGAGAGGCGATAATCAGATGTCCGGTCGACGAGATCGGCAAAAATTCGGTGACGCCCTCCACCACGCCCAGGATGATTGCATCCGTGGCGCTGAGTTCGGCAACGGGGCGGGTGACGGGCAGTGGTTCAGTGACCGGCCCGGGCGAAGCCGGCATTTGCGCCAGAGCGGCAAAGGCGCTGCTGGCGATCAGCGCGGTGACCAGGAGTAGTTTTCGCACCCGCGGTTGGTTTCAGTTTTGGCGGACTCGGGCAAATTTATTTCCGGGACTGCGATTTGTCGTTGCGACGATCAGGGGGAGGCCGGCATTCACTGTGCTCTTCGCTGGAGGGCTCCGCCGCTGCGCTGCCCGAATGGCCAGGCCTTTTTTATGTCCATGCTTGTTGAAATGACCGCGCGGCTTGTCGAGGGCCACGATCTAACGTCCGCCGAGGTGGAGTCGGCGGCGGCTGCGCTCGCAGCGGCCACGGAAGGGGATGAGGTAAAAGGCGATTTTCTGACGGCGCTGGCGCGCAAGGGCGAAACCTCCGCCGAGGTCGCTGCCTTTGCGGTCGCGTTTCGCGCGCGGGCGGTCAACCCGGGCGTCGAGGCCTGGTCGGATCGTGCGATCGACATCGTGGGCACGGGGGGAGATCACGCCGGCGGTTTTAATATCTCCAGCATCGTCGTGCTCCTGCTCGCGAGTGCGGGGGTGAAGGTGATGAAGCATGGCAAT
>CAYVDZ010000176.1:0-5007 GCA_964450575.1 uncultured Opitutus sp. | reverse complement strand
GGGCCTTGGGGTCAATCTCGAGGCGACGCCCGCGCAACTGGGACGAGCGCTGGACGAGCTGGGTTATGTTTTCTTTTTCGCGCCGGCGTTTCACCCGGCTTTCAAACACATCGCGCCGGTGCGCAAGACGCTCGCGGCGCGCGGGCAGCGTACCGTATTCAATATTCTGGGACCGTTGATCAACCCAGGGCGGCCGGCGCATGTCCTGTTGGGGGCTTTTTCGTCCGCCTGGGTGCCCCGGCTCGCGGGTGCGCTGGATGCGCTCGGGACCAAGTCCGGCCTGGCGGTACATGGGGTGATCGATTCCACCCGGGGGATCGATGAGCTCACGACGGCGACGATCAATTGCGTCCGGGGATTTGGCACGCGGCAGGAAATCGAGACGGAGTGGAACGCGGGGGACTTTGGTCTGGACCGGGCGCCGTTCGAGCATCTCGCGGGCGGTGATCTGACAACCAATCTCGCCATCGTCGATGCGGTGCTGGAAGGGCGGGCACCGTATGGGCTCGTTGATACCATTGTGCTCAATGCAGCGGTCGCCATGTGGTTGGTCGGAAAGGTCGCGACCGTGCGCGAAGGTCTGAGTCCGGCGCGCGATCTCCTTCTGGGCGGTGCCGTGAAGCAAAAAATCGCTGCAACCCGGGAGTTCTACCGCGCATGAGCAGGAAATATTTCGGGACCGATGGTGTGCGCGGGGTCTATGGCGGCCCGGTCATCAACGAAGCGTTCACCACCCAGCTCGGGTTTGCCGCGATTCGCTGGCTGAACGCGAATGCAACCGCGGGGTCCTCCGCGACTGCGGCGGTGGTCGGCAATGGGGAAAAGCCGTTGCGCCCCCGGGTTCTGATCGGGCGCGATACGCGGGCCTCGGGGGCCGTGTTGGAGCAGGCGGTCGCAAAAGGTCTGCGCGCGGGAGGCGCCGAGGTGGTTTCCTTGGGAGTGCTTCCCACCCCGGCAGTGGCCCGGGCGGTGCGCACTTCGGGCGCGCAACTCGGAGTGGTCATCACGGCCTCGCACAATCCGGCCCGCGATAATGGGATCAAGTTTTTCGGACCTGGTGGAGTCAAGCTGACCGACGACGCGGAGTTGCAGATTGAAAGCCTGCTTTCCGATCCCGGAATCACACCGGCTGAGCCGGTGCCGTACATCGATGGAGCCCTTGGCGACTATGTTTCCGCGGCCGAGGCCTTATTGCCGCCGCAGTCGCTCAAGGGGTGGAGAATTGTCCTCGATACGGCCAACGGCGCGACCTGTGACACCAGTGGACGGGTTCTGCGTGCGCTGGGCGCCGAAGTGATCGGCATTGGTGATGCGCCGAACGGAGAAAATATTAACGCGGGGGTCGGCAGCGAGTATCCTGCGGAGCTTGCCGCCAAGGTCCTGGCAGTAGGAGCGCGGCTTGGGATCGCACACGATGGGGACGGTGATCGGTGCGTGTTGTGCGATGAAACGGGAGGCGTTTTGGATGGAGATGAGTTACTTACCTTGCTGGCGACGCATGCGCTGTCGCAGGGACGTTTGGTGAAAAACACGCTTGTGATTACCGTTCAGAGTAATCTCGGAGTCGACGCGGCGATTGCGGCGGCGGGCGGGCGCGTGTTGCGCACGAATGTCGGTGATCGGTATGTGATCGAGCGCATGCTTGCGGAAGGTGCGACTCTCGGCGGGGAATCGTCGGGTCACATTATCTGTTCGGAAATTTCCTCCACTGGCGACGGCCTGGTGGCCGCCCTCAAAGTCATCGAAGTGATGTTGGCGATGGGCAAGCCCTTGGTTGAGTTACGAGGTGTGTTGCGAAAATTCCCCCAGCTTTCGGCGGCGCTGAAAGTGGGTGAGAAACTCCCGCTCCACGATCTTCCCACGCTCCCGCGAACGATTCAGGCGCTCGAAAACGAGCTCGGCGGACAAGGCCGCGTGTTGGTGCGATATTCCGGGACGGAAGCGAAGTTGCGGTTGCTGATTGAAGGCCCCAGCACTGCGGTGATTCGGGCGGGGCTCGCCCGTTTGGAAGCCGCCACGCGCGCGGATCTCGATGTGCTGTAGGAGCGTTTCGCCCGCCCGGCCATTCGGCGGCGCCGGGTGCGGATCGATTCGGGATGTCTCCAGCGTTGACCGCATCGCGCATCGTGATTTCCCTTCGTTCCAACGTTATGCCTGAAATTCTCGTCGCGTCGTTGGACCCCCGCCATCAGAAGCTCGTCGAGAATGCTCGTGTCGCGCTTGATCGGGGAAATTTCGATTACGTGATCGAAGTGACCTCACAGGTGTTGACACTGTTTCCCGGATGCCTGCCGGTGCGAAAGCTGCAGCGGATCGCCCAAGTCCGACAACAGCGTAGCCGGAGCGGTGGCTTTCTCGGTCGTACGCTGAGCGGGTTGTCCACGGCTCCGTTTTTATTGGGCGGCGGCCGCAAGAATCCGGATAAATTGCTGACGCGGGCGGAGGCGATGCTGGCGAAGGATCCGCTGAATGTGACGGCGTTGAAACTTTTGGCCGAAGCCGCCGGCGCGCTGGGATTGCTGGAGACGGTGGCGTTTGCCCTCGATTGTGTGCGGGAGATCGAACCGGAAAATCGAGCCAATCTCCTGGCGCTCGGCGAAGCTTGGTTCGCGGTCGGCAAGCCCGCGGAAGCATTAGGGATCGCGGACGAGATCCTTCGGTTAAAGCCGACCGACGAGGATGCGCAGGCGTTGATGCGCAAGGCTTCAGTCGCGAAAACCGTGACAGATCATCATTGGGATCAGCCCCGGACCGATTTTCGCGAGAAGCTGCGGGATGCCGACCAAGCGGTCTCGTTGGAGCAGTCGGCCAAGCGGGTTACCGGTGATATCATGACGCAGCGGCTGCTCGACGAAGCGCTGGCCCGGGTGGCGAAGGAGCCGGATAATCTGAACCACTACCGCAGTGTGGCCCAAGCCTATCGCCAGCAAGGGCAGCTGAACGATGCCCTGGTCTGGATCCGCAAAGCGAGGGAGCAACCAATCGGGAAGGCGGACGCAGCGCTCGAGAAACAGGAGTCGGAGCTGGCCGTGGCCATTATTCAAGAACGGGTGCGGACCGCAGAAGCGGCCGTGGCGCTCGCGCCCGGAGATGAAGCATTGGCGGCCGATCTGGAAGCGACGCGGCGGGAGTATAAGGAGTTCAAGCTGGCCGAAACCAAGCGCACGGTGGAGCGCTATCCGAATGACTACCCGGTGCGCCATGCGCTCGGTGTTTTGCTGCTCGAGCTAAATCAGGTTGATTCGGCGATCGCTCAGTTTCAGCAGGCGCAGAAAGGCCCGACTGTTCGGGTGGCCGCCCTGGTTGGACTCGGGCGCTGTTTTAAAATGAAGCGCCTTTATGATCTGGCCGCAGCGCAGTTCATTCTGGCGAAGACCGAGCTCACTTCGCTCGACGAGATCAAAAAGGAGATCGTTTACGAACTGGGCTGTTGCTACGAGCTGATGAGCAAACCGGACGCCGCCATGGTGGAGTTCAAAATCATCTACAGCGAAGACATCGGGTTCCGCGATGTGGCGGTTAAGATCAATCTATTTTACTCCAAGGCCTGACGAAGGCGCGCGTTTCATCTGGCCGTCAAACCGTCCCAGTAAAACGGTATTCGAGTTCTTTTACCCCCTATGAAAAATCTCATCCGCTCTTTTCGGACGACGCTCTTCGCGACGGTGTTATCCGCCGGTTTCGCGTGCGCCGACGAGAAGACCAAAACGCTCGATTTCTATTGGATCGATTCCGAAGGTGGCGGCTCGACGTTGATCGTCACGCCGACCAACGAGTCGGTCTTGATCGATACCGGAAACCCCGGCGGGCGTGACCCGGCGCGGATCATCGCCGCCGCAAAGGCGGCCGGCCTGACCAGAATCGATCATGTGCTCATCACTCACTGGCATACCGATCACTACGGTGGTGCGGCGGAGGTGGCGCAGCAGCTTCCGTTTGGGGCGCTCTATCAACGAGCCATTCCCGAGGGCGACCCCGATGGGCGCAAGCAGTCGACCTTTCCACTGCAAATCAAACCTTATCGCGAAATCGCCGCGCGGCGCGTGCCGCTGGCCGCGGGGGCTGTGATTCCACTCCAGGCGCCGGCCGGTCGCGGGGCGCCGAAACTCGAGCTGCGTTGTATTGGCGCCGATCAGAAGTTCGTGGAACCGACGGCGGCGCAGATGAAAACCAAGAATCCCCTGACCGGCTCCGTGCCCTCGCGGGCGACCGATCTGAGTGACAACGCGAACAGCGCGGTCTTCGTCCTCGAGTTTGGCCCGTTCCGGTTTTTTGACGGCGGCGACCTGACTTGGAATAATGAGGAAAAACTCGTCACGCCCTATAATCTTCCCGGCGTGGTCGACGTGTATCAGACGAATCACCACGGCCTCGAATCCAGCAACAATCCGCTCCTCGTGCAGAGTCTTGAACCCACCGTTGTCGTGATGAATAACGGTCCGAAAAAGGGCGGTCAGGCCGGTTCGTTTGCGGCGATTCGTTCCGCCAGGTCAGTGCAGGCGCTGTATCAAGTGCATAAGAGCTTCAACGTCCCCGCGGAGGAAAATGCCGCGCACGATCACATCGCGAATCACGAGAATCTCACCGGGCCGGATGCCGTCAAATGTCCTGCGAATGTGATCAAAATGTCCGTCGCGGCGGACGGTAAGAGCTATACAATCAGTGTGCCGTCAACCGGCCATTCCAAGACTTACCAGACGAAAGCCCGCTGATCGGGCGGTGTGATTCGCTCTCGCGAACTCGCCATCGCCGCTCGGTGCCAAAACCGTCGTCTATAAACTTTCACGGCCGGCCCGTCATGGTTTAGCGCTGCGCCAGCCAGACTGCCGCGCCCAGAACGGCGAGACTGGCGAGAAGCCGCGAGAGGTCGGCGTTGCCACCGAAGAACAGGAGCGAGACGGCGACGCCGAGCGGGACTTTGGCGTTGTTCATCACCGCAAGCGTACCGGCGGCGACTTTCGTGGCCCCGACATTCCACAGGAAGAACCCGACGCCTGAGGCCAGCAC
>CAYVDZ010000175.1:0-9004 GCA_964450575.1 uncultured Opitutus sp. | reverse complement strand
GCTGGTGGCCGCAGCGTTGGTCGCCGTGACGCTCACGGTCGCGCTACTCGCCGCTGTGGGCGTTCCGGTGATCAGGCCCGTGGTCGCGCCCAGCGTCAAGCCGGCGGGCAACGTGCCCGATGCCACCGCATATCCGGTGGGACTGCTCGTGGCCGAGATCTGGGCTGACAACGGCGTGCCCACCGTACCCGAGACCGTTCTCGCCGTCACGACCGGGACTGTCGGAGCAACTCCGAACGTGTGCGTCGGTCCGGTGGCGCCGCCAACCAAGGCGTTTCCGACCGTATCCTGAATTCCGGTACCCGTCGAATTCAGGGTCAATCCAACGGTACCACTCGCACCGGTGAAAGTGACGATCTGCTGATACGTGGTTCCGGAAACCGCGGTCAGCGTTCCCACGGTGGCAGTTCCCGTGCCGCCGCCACGTACGGGCGTAAAGTCAGCCGCGTTCACGCCGGTCACGGTTTCACTGAAGACCAGTTGATACGTCACGCTGGTCGCCGTGGACGCAGCGATGGTGAAGCTGGCGAGGGTCGGCGGAGTCACATCCGCGCCACCGGTGACGCCATGCATCGGCCCCGTGAATCCAACGGCCATTAGGTTTCCAGCCGCGTCCTGAATGCCGGAGCCAGCAGCGTTCAAGCTGAGCTGCACCGTGCCACCCGTGCCCGTAAAGGAAACGGGGGCGGTGTAGGTGGTGCCCGAACCCGTGACGGTCCCGACGGTTGCGGTGCCCCCGGCCGAACCGGCGCGGGTGCCGAAGAAGTCCGCCGCGTTCACCCCGGTCACGGCCTCGTTGAATACAACCTGATAGGTCACGCTCGTGCTCGTCGAACTCGCGACCACAAAGCTGGCAATAACCGGCGGAGTCGTGTCGCCTCCGCCCGTTCCCACAGTGAAGGTCCCGCTAGTCGTGCCACCCCCAGCGTAGGCATTTCCGGCAAAATCACGTACCGTCGAATTTGCGCTGGCATTCAAGGCCAGGGTAATCGTACCGGATGTTCCCGTATAATTCACATTAACGGTGTAGGTGGTTCCAGCCGTGCCGGTCGAAGTGAATGACCCGACACTCGAGCCTGCCCCCGTCGCCGTGAAGGCGCTCGAGGAAAGCCCGCTGACGGCTTCGCCAAACGTCACCGTAAACGGAACGGTACCACTCGCCCCGGTGCCGGCGGTGAAGGCGGTAGCCGTCGGAGCGGTCGTGTCACCCGTGCCGACGGTATTGGTCACGACCGCGCTACCATACGCGCCACCACCGGCGTAGGCATTGCCGGCCGCGTCGGTGATCCCCGTCCCGGTCGGGCGGATCCGAAGCTGCAACGCTCCGGTATTCCCGCTATAGTCAAAATTAATGGTGTAGACGGCCCCACTGCCCGTCACGCTCGTGATCGTGGCGAACGTATTGCCCGTGGTGATACTGTAGAAGTCATCAGCCGTTACCCCCGTGACCGCTTCGCTGAACGTCAGCGTGAAACTGCCATTGGTGGACGTGGCCGCGGCAAAGGGGAAACTCGCAACCGTTGGAGCGGTGGTATCGCCGCCACTCACCACGGTATGAACCGGTCCCGTGGCTCCGTTCGCGATCGCGTTGGCGGACGCGTCCTGAATCCCGGTGCCCGAGGCGTTGAGATTAAGTTGCACCGAGCCGCCCGTACCCGTGAAGGAAACGGGAACAGTATAGGTTGTACCCGAGCCACTCACGGCACCGACTATGGCGGCGCCACCGGTCGAACCCGTGCGTATAGGGGCAAAGTCGGTGGCGTTGACGCCTGTAACCGACTCACTGAAGACGATTTGATACGTGACACTTGAGGCCGTGGAACTTGCGATCGTGAAACCCGCCACGGTTGGGGGCGTCGTATCCGGAACGCCGCCGGCAAGGTTGAAGACCTGCACGCGATTATTGCCGTAGTCTGCGACATACGCCCGCGTGCCGGCATCGTTTACCACGGCGTGAAACGGCAGCGCGAACTGGCCGGGTCCACTCCCCTGCGTGCCCCAGGAAACTCCCGAGGGCGAACCGGCAAGCGTGCGCTTCATGATCCGCTGCGTCGTGCCCGCTGTGGCAGAGGCAGCATTCGCTTCGGCGACCCAAAGCGCTCCGGCCGAGTCGACGAACAAGCCGAGGGGAATAACTCCCAACCCAACCGGGAACTGGCTTTGATAAACGCCATTGAGATTCCACGTTTGCACCCGGTTGTTGAACCCGTCCGAGATCAATAAATTAGAGCCGCTGACGGCAATGCCATACGGGGTGGAGAACTGCCCGTTGCCTGTACCGCCGCCACCGATGCGCCACACTCGGGTGGCCGTGGTGCCGGAGATCGTGTACTTGGAGACGCGATTTCCGTCCGTGTCATGCTCTGTCACGTAGATCGCTCCGGCGCCATCACGGGCGAGCCCAAGCGGGCCTTGCAGCTCGTCGGCCGCCCCAACGACGTTTCGGCCCCATTTCATCACGAAAGTCCCGGCACCGGTCGTGGGGTTGACGGCAATCCGCTGCACGCGATGCGCGACGCGATCGGCGATAAACAGATCACCCGTCGCCGCATCAACGAGAATGGCGTCGGGGGAAGTAAACTGTCCGTCCCCGGTGCCGGCGGTCGCAACCACCTGCGGGGTGGCCGATCCGGTAGTCACATTATAGCGCAGAATACGCCCTCCTCCGGAACCCGAAGTCGCGCCGTGCTCGGAAATATAGAGCCAGGTCGTCCCGCTCCGGGTATCCAACGCGACAAAGGTAGGCCCGTTCATTCCAGTTAGATCCTGGACCCACGTTTGAGCAAAGCCCGGCAAGACCGAGCCCATAACCATCATAAGCACGATCGCCAACGCCGGAAGGCGCAGGTATTCGTGAATTCTGCGTGGTGACCGCGTGATGGGCGCGGGGATCGCAGGGATAGACAACAGGGTGTGCATAATCGTATTTTTCCTTAGGATATAGAGGATCGGAGATGTTCGCCTACGCAGGCGGTAGGTCTGACGTTGACCGCGTTATCCTAAACCAAAGCGCGCCCCTCCGCCCTTGGGTAAGCACCCAAATCACCGGTAGGTGTTCGCCCACGGAGCGTCGTGGCATTCTGCACTTGCAGAGTTGAATGGCTTCCCATCCCGGTGGCGGCGAACTGCTGTAATCAACCAGCGGGAGCGGACGACACGCGTCAGCGCGGCGCGCAGTCGGTGCTTCAGAAAAAGAGCCGGCCGGGCACGACTTGCGATTTCCACCGCGTGCGTTGCGGACCCATTCACCAGACTTGCTCCCGCGCAGTTGTGTCCTACCGTCGCTGGTTTAATGCTCGCTGAACTGACCGACCGCACCTGGCTCTGGTTTGCCGCAGGCTTCTACGCCGCGGGGTTCCTGCTCGGCACGGTCGCTTTGCTCAAGCAGGGCCGCCCTTCCGGGGTGGCAACGTACGGGCTGATTGCCATCGGGTACGGCGTGCAACTCATCGGTCTCGGCATTCGCGGGCGGATCGTTGGGGGGTGTCCGTTGGGGAATCAATTTGAGATCTTCCAGTTCACCGCCTGGTCGGCGATCACGCTGTATCTGGTTATTGGATTCACCTTTCGGAACAGTCTTCTCGGTTATTTCACGGCCTGTCTGGCCACTGCGATGACGTTGTTATCCCTGGCGATTCCGGCCTGGGACGCCACTCAACGTACGCGCATCTTCGGCAACAATCCCTGGATCGAGCTGCACGCGGCGCTGGCGGTGTTTAGCTACGGTGTCTTCGGATTGCTGGCACTGACGTCGATCATGTTTCTCCTGCGGAATTACTCGCTGAAGGCCAAGCACCTCGGGGGCGTGTTTTCCTTTCTTCCCTCGATTCTCGATCTGGACCAAATCGGGGTTCGTTTGCTGGGCGCCGGCGTGGTGATTCTCGGAGTGTCGCTGGCGGTGGGGTCAGTTTACTGGGTGCGCGACTTTAGCGCCGTGGACCTCACCAAACTAATCGTCACCATCGCGGTCTGGCTCGCGTATGCGTTGGCGCTGGGCTTGCGCCTGAAAGGGGTCCTGCTGGCGAAGCGTTTCGCCTGGTCCTGTCTCGCTTTGTATGCGGCGGCTCTTCTTTCGTTAGGGCCGGTGGACGCCAGTCGGAACTCCGATAAAAACATTACCGCGCAAGCCGCCGCGAAAGTTGCCAACCCATGAGTGCGGAACGGCTTTTTGTCATTGGAACGACTCACCATCGCGCGCCGCTCGAGGTTCGCGAAAAACTGTCGCTCACGCCCGAGAATGCGGCCGCGCTGCAAACCGAGTTTGCGGGCATGTCCGACTTGAAAGAGTTTGCCGTGCTCGCCACCTGCAACCGAGTCGAGTTCTACGGTTTGGCCGCGAACCTGGAAGCGGCGGCGCGGATGAGCGATGCGTTCTGCACCCGGCAGAAGTTCGATCCGATCGAGTTCAACAAGATCAGGATCAGCCTGCGCGGCCGGGAGGCAATTCAACATCTGCTCGAGGTCGCGGCCGGCATCGACTCGCAGATCATCGGTGAAAACGAGATCTTCGGTCAGGTGAAGGACGCGTATGCCGCGGCCCAAGCCCGGGGCTCCACCGGTCCCGTGTTGAACCGGATTTTCCAGAAAGGGTTTCAGGCGGCCAAGCACGTCCGAACGCACACCGGCATCACCGAAGGTCAGGTGAGCGTGGCCAATGTCGCCGTGGAACTGGCGTTGAGCATCTTTGGCAGCTTGAAGGATACGCGTATTCTACTTCTGGGTACAGGAGAAATCGGCGAGAAGACGGCCAAGGCCTTTCAAAGCCGCGGAGCGGCGGCATTAACTGTGGCGAGCCGGCGCCTGGAACGCGCGATGGAGCTGGCTGGCAGGCTCGGAGCGAGCGCGATGCCGTTTGAGCAATGCGAGGCCCGCCTAAGCGAATTCGACGTCGTGGTCTGTGCCACGTCGGCGCCTGGTCACGTGATCACGCGGACCGGGGCTAAAGCGGCGATGCACAAGCGTCCGGTCCGGCCGCTGTTCTTCATCGATCAAGCGCTCCCGCGCGCTGTCGATGCCGCCGTCGCCGAGATCGATAATGTGTTTCTGTATAATTTGGACGACCTCGCGAAAATCGCGGATGAAAATCGCGCCACACGGGCGGCCGAAGTTGTCAAATGTCGCACCATCATTGCGGAGAAAGCGCACAACCTCTGGATGCAAGTGGCTGCGCAAGTCGACGCCGTCGGAGTGGTTGAAGCGGCCCCAACGCTTCAGCGCAAAGAGCACGCATAAAGGCTCCCGGAATTTAAGCCGGGCGCGAGTCCATGGGGATGCCGGCGTCAACCTCACCCGCGTGCTTGCCGGGCCCGGTTCAGAGCGCCGGCCAACGCCTCCAGCTTGATCGGTTTCGCGAGATAGTCGTCCATGCCGGCGGCGATGCATTTATCGCGATCGCCGAGCATGGCATTGGCCGTCAGGGCGATAATCCACGGTCGGTCGGCGCGGTCCGGCCAGCGTTTGAGAATCTCCCGCGACGCCTCCAGTCCATCCATCTCCGGCATCTGGATATCCATGAGAACAATGTCGTAGTTCTGCCGCTCCAACGACTCCAACGCTTCCCGCCCATCGGCGGCGACATCCGCGCGATAGCCCAGCTTCCTCAACATGGAAAGCGCGACCTTTTGGTTCACCACATTGTCCTCGGCGAGTAGGATGTGCTCCGGCCGCAGCGGCCCATCCGGAACGGGGCTCGGCGTAAACGGGTGAACGGAGCGCGTTCGCACCCCCACTCGATCCGGTCGCAAGGACGCACTCAATGCGACGACGAGTTGCGCGGGCTTCGCCGGTTTGGTGAGGAACGCCGCGAACAGACCCGGTTCGCTCACATCCTCACGCGCACCAATCGAGGACAACAGCACGAGCGGCGGAGTCCCGGTGCCTTGAAGACGATGAATTTCCCGCGCGAGCATTTCGCCGTCCATGTCCGGCATGTGCATATCGAGAACCGCGATATCAAAGATCTCCGCGTCGCGCAACCAGCCCAGGGCTTCCGGTCCCGAGGCCGCGGCGCGCACCTCCATCCCCCAGCCGAGGGCAAGTTCGGTGAGAATGCGGCGGTTCGTCGCGTTATCATCAACCACGAGGAGTCGACGACCGACCAATGACGAAGGCTCGGGCGCCTGCCAGGAACGGGGGCGGCTGCCGAGCGGCTCCACGTTGATGACAAAGTGAAATGTCGCACCGTGGCCCTCGTCGCTTTCCACCCACAAGCGCCCGCCCATGAGCTCGGCCAGGCGCTGACTGATCACCAAGCCGAGACCGGTGCCACCAAAGCGCCGGGTGGTCGAGGCATCCACCTGGGAAAACGGCTGGAACAGCCGCTTCACATTCTCCCGCGCGATGCCGATGCCCGTGTCGCGCACCGCAAAGAAAAGCTCCATCCGCCCCTCATCGTGCGGCATCGCATGGAGCGAGAGGACCACTTCACCGCTCCCGGTGAACTTGGCGGCGTTGCCCAGTAGGTTCACGAGAATCTGCCGCAAGCGCGAAGGATCGCCGCGCACCGTACCAGGCACTCCATCGGCAATTTCGTACAGGAGATCGATTCCTTTTTCAGTGAAGCGCGGCGAGAGCAGATCGAGCGCTCCTTCGACACACTCGCGGATGGCAAACTCCACGCGCTCGAGTTCCAACCGGCCTGACTCGATTTTCGAGAAGTCGAGGATGTCATTGATGATCGTCAGCAATGCATCTCCGCTATGACGGATCGTTTCGACGAAATCGCGTTGCTCGTGGGTGAGATGGGAATCGAGGAGGAGCGAAGTCATCCCGATGACGCCATTCATGGGAGTGCGAATCTCGTGACTCATCATCGCCAGGAACTGGCTCTTGGCGACATTCGCAGCCTCCGCCGCTTCCTTCGCAGCGTGAACCTCGGCAGCCTGTCGCTTGAGTTCGGTGATATCCACCAACGAAGCGATCTGGAGTTCTTCACCTGCGATCGGATCATGCAGAACCCGCACCGTCAGCGCCGCCCAAACGATGTTTCCGTCGGGGTGAATGTAACGTATTTCGAGCGAGAAACCGTCCAGTTCTCCCCGTTGCACCTGAGCCGTCAACTCCTCCTGCCGGACCCGGTCTTCGGGATGGGTGGCGTGCGTGTAGCGTTCACTCTCGTGGCGTTGCTCCACCGGAACACCAGTGATGCGGGCATGCGCGGAATTGACAGTGTGCGTCTCGGCCTGACGCCCGACGATAAACCAGGAGAGACCGATCGGCACGAGTTCGAAGATACTCCGGAAACGCGCCTGCTCGTCCGCGAGTTTCTGCTCAGCTTGTTTCCGCTCCGTGAGGTCGACCACCGTACTGAGTTCCTCGAACGCACCATTCGGGAAGGTCCGGCGCTGTTGCGTTAGCAACACCCAGGTGAACCGGCCCCCACTTTGACGATAGCGTTTCTCGATCGAGAAGTGCCCGATTTCACCGGCGGCGAGACGAGCATGGAGCGCTTGTTGGCGTTCGTACTCCTCCGGCACGCTGATGTTCGCAAAGGCGCCGGGGCGGGACAATTCCTCCAGCGTGCGACCGCAGATGCGGGCATGCGCGGGGTTGATCAGACACACCGTTTTGCCGTCAGGATCCACATGGCTCCACAGAATGCCAATCGGCGCCGATTCGAAAATAAACCGAAACTGGGCCTCCTTCTGTTCCAGCTCATCCTGTGCCCGCTGCAAGGGGGTGACATCGACCAGCGTTGAGACCTCTTGATACCCGCCCTGTGGATCGCGAATCCGGTGAAAACTCAACTCGGCCCACGTCTGTTTTCCATCCAACCGCAGGTAGCGCTTCTTGATCGTGAAACGATCGATCTCGCCGCGTTCGAGCCGCTCATACTGTTCCTGCTGCCGCGCCCAGTCATCCGGATGGGTGATTCGACGAAATATATTCAAATCCCGCATCTGATCCAAACTGAGGCCGAGAATCTTCAAATGAGCATCATTGCTCATGCGCCGCCGGCTCTCATCAGGGCCCACCCAGAGCCACGAGAGACCAATCGGAGCCGTCTCGAAAATGAAGCGAAACTCCGCCTCCTTCTGCGCAATCTCTGCCTGAATCCGCTTTCGCTCCGTAATGTCAAGTTGCAGCTCCAGGAAACCAGTGACGTTACCGTTCTCATCCTTAATGGGCTGAATATCGAGTTCCACCCAACGCCGCTGACCGTCCTTGGTATAGTTGAGCATCTCGCCCCGAAACGGGATGCCGTGTTCGCACGCCGCATCGATCTCGGCCACCATCGCTTCACTGCTTTCCGGGCCGTGCAACAACTCGCCCGGGCGCCGCCCCTTCACCTCATCGAAACGGTAACCGAAGAAACGCGTGAAGCTCTCATTCACCCACTCGATCCGCCAATTTGCATCGGTGAGCATGACCCCGCTGGCGGTTCGGCTGGCAAGTAAGGCCAGCTTCCGCGCCTCCTCCTCGGAGTGGGACAGGTCAGCCGTCATCTCGCGCGCGAGTTGCACCGCCGCCCTCCGTGAATTCACGAGTGACCACGTGAACCCGGCGGCAAGGAAGGACAATAGAACGCCGCCGGAAACGAACAGCCATTCGAGCGTGGGGCTCACCCGCCCGGCGAAGGCCGCCCGCGGATGCAGTCGCAGCCGCCACTCGCGACCATAGAGCGTGACAGAAACGACCCCGTCCTGCGCCACATCCACCGCAAGTTTCGTTTCCGCCTTTGCCCCTTCGTCGGTGCGGCGCGAATCAAAGAGCAACATCCGGCCGCCCTCAGGCGTTCGTTCCGTCACTTCCAGAGCAGCTTCTCCTCCAACCGTGTCCAACGCCGCCGCCCCGAGGCGATCCATTCGCAGAATGGCAAACGCCCACCCTTGCACCGCGCGCGAACGCGTCGGAGAACCTTGGCGGCCGCTCCCCGGATCGTACACGGGCACCAGCAAGAGCGTCCCGCGGATGTCCCGCGGTCCTTCGCGGAGGTCCAGCCCCGAGGTCATCGTCGGCTGCCCCGTCTCGATCGCCCGCTCCGCCGCCTGCCGGATCTCCGGCC
>CAYVDZ010000174.1:3822-9021 GCA_964450575.1 uncultured Opitutus sp. | reverse complement strand
CCGGGATTGGGTCGGCCAGCCAAGGCGCGGGCGACGGAGCCTATCTCCGATAGGTGACTGAGCCAGCAACGCCGGATCGCGACTCAAGCCCAAGTAGATTTGAGCGTTTATTTCTGACCGAGTCCCTTAAGCGCCGATCACCGGGACAGCCGCGCCGTTAACCGGTGAACCACGTGACGAAATCCCCTGGCGTACAGCCGCCATCAGGGTCGCAGGCATGAGAGGTTTCGAGAGGCACACCACGCGCGGCTGAACCTGGAGGAGTTCGTCGAAATGGCCTGAGGCCATCATGCCGCTGATCGCGATGACCGGTAGCGTGGCGTCGAGTTTCCGCAGCGTGCGGATCACGTCGGTCCCCACCTGATCCGGCAACATCATGTCCGTGATCACGAGTGAGATTTCGGACTGCCGCTGTTCAAATTCCGCGATGCCGGACCGGCCGTCCGACGCCGGAAAAATCCGATAGCCCGCGCGTTGCAGCAACAGCTGCAGCGTATCGCGCACGATGGGTTCGTCATCAATCAACAGGATTGCTTCTCCCTCGCCACGGGATGGCGGCGGTGCCGCCGGAATGATGGCCGGAGGCGCCTCCGCGATCGCGGGGAAGAAAAGATGGAAGGTCGTGCCCTGCCCGGGCTCGCTTTCCACCTGCACAAACCCGCCGTGACTCTTCAGAATGCCCGCGACCATTGAAAGCCCGAGGCCGGTGCCCTTGCCCGCCGCCTTGGTGGTGAAAAATGGATCGAAGATATCATCGATGATCTCCGGAACAATCCCGCACCCGGTATCCGAAACGGAGATACGCACATACGGCCCGGCCTGGGCGCCGGGATTGACGTGCGCCAAGGTCATATTGACCTCCAGATTGCCGGTGATCACCGTAACTCTTCCGCCCGTCGGCATGGCGTCCCGTGCGTTGATGCACAAATTAATCAAAACCTGACTGAACTGGGTGGAATCCGCCTGAATCGGCCAGGCCCCGGCCGACGTATCCATGCGCAACTGAATATTCGGTGGCAGACTTTGCCGGATTAACGGTTGCAAGTCGGCGAGCGCGGTGGCCGGATTCAAACGCGTACGTCGTGCGTCGGCTCCGCGGGCGAAAGCCAGCAGTTGCTGCACGAGTGCCGCACCATGACTCGCGCTCGCCTTGGTTTTCTCGATCAGCCGGCGATCTTCCGGGCTCATGGCTTTGGCTGCGAGCAACTCGATCGAAAGGAGAATCGGGGTCAGCACATTATTCAGATCGTGGGCCACGCCGCCCGCGAGGGTGCCAATGCTCTCCATGCGCTGTGCGCGCAGCAACTGGGTTTCGAGCTTCTTGCGCTCCGTCACGTCGGTGTCGATCGACAGAATCGACCGCGGACTGCCATCGTTTTCGACGACGAGGCTCCAGGTGCTCTCGACCATGATGGTCTCGCCCTTTCGCGTCCGCAGCCTGAAATCACCGCGCCATTCTCCCGTCGCGAGCAATTGCGACCGGGCGCCCGCAAAACGGGTAAGATCAAATCCGAGACCGAGTTGATCCAGGCGTTGTCCATACACTTCCGACGCCTTCCAACCGTAAAGACGCTCGGCGCTGGCGTTCCAGTACGCGATGCGGTGATCAAGGTCGGTCGCAATAATCGCGTCGCGCGCACGGTCGAGCAGGGAGGCCTGCTCCCGGAGGCGCGCATCTGCATCCCGCCGCTCCGTCACATCCCGCGAGACCAGCAACACATTGCTCACTGCGCCAGTGGCGTTGCGTAGCACACTCGCATGACACTCGAGCTCACGTGTTCCCCCGTCCACCACCAGGCGGTACTCGCCGCGGTGCCCCTGCCCGGTGGCCACGGCCTGCGCAAACGCCGCCCGTACTCGGGCTTGGTCGTCGGGATGCACTTCCGCAAACGCATCCGTGCCTTCCAAAGGCCTCGAGGCTCCGAGCAACTCGCGATAGGCCGGGTTGAGATAAACGCGACGCCCTTCGGCATCCACCAACGCAATGAGCTCAGCCACGTTTTCGGTGATTTGCCGGAAACGTTCCTCATTCTCCCGGAGCGCCGCTTCGGTTTGCCGCCGACGATTCGCTTCTTCAATCAACGCCATCGCCTGCCGAATGGCCGGAATCAACCGGCTCGGCCGATCTTTTATCACGTAATCGGTTGCGCCCCGTTTCAGGGCTTCCACGGCGCGCTCCTCCCCAATCGTTCCGGAAAGGAAAATGAAAGGCGTGTCCGGCAATCGACTCTTGGCGACGGCCAACGCCGCCAATCCATCGAAGCCGGGCAACGAATAATCAGAGAGAACCAGGTCAAACCCACCCCGACTCAATGCCTCCCGATACTCGTCGGCATTGACCACATGAGCAATTTCACAGGCCGGCCATTCCCTCCGAATGAGGATTCCGATCAATTCGGCATCCGTCGCCGAGTCTTCCAGATGTAAGAGGTGCACGCAGAAAGTGGAACTTACCCGAAGAGCGGGACAGCCTGCGCGGACTGTTCTCTCCGCGGCACCTCAAGAGCGAGGTCCGAAAACGAAAGGCGGAGCGTCGACGGCATGCTGTAAAGCCAAGTGGTTGATGTCTTAGGGAATGGCTGGCAGCGCACCTCGCAGCGGAGGCTCTCAGCGATAAAAGGAGCCTTACTGCAGAATCGAACGGAGACAAACTGGGAAACCCCTTTTTTTCGTGCCAAAAACCCCCCGGGCTGCCCAGCCCAAGTGTCCTGCGCGGACCGGGAGACTCTCCGGTACCCTAATCGGGAACGGCAGCTTGAATGCAGGCCCGATCGCCTGCATTCTAGTGGCCGCGTGCGCCTCGGTCCCTACGAACTCTCCTCCAACCTCTTCCTCTCTCCGCTCGCGGGCTACACCAATCTTCCCATGCGGCTGACGGTCCGCGAACTGGGCGGACTCGGCTGGGCGACGACGGACTTGGTTAACGCCCGCTCACTGATCGAGCGAAATCACACAGCCTTGAAACTCGTCGCCTCCGCACCGGGCGACCGACCGCTTGCCATCCAACTCTTCGGCAGCGTGCCGGAGGAAATGCGCGATGCGGCCGTGTTGGGCCAGGAACTTGGCGCGGAGTCGATCGACATCAACATGGGCTGTCCGGTGAAGAAGGTCGTCAAAATCGGCGGCGGGTCCGCAATGATGACGGAATTGAGCAAGACGGGCGCGCTCGTGCGCGGAATGATCGAGGCCGTGAAAATTCCGGTCACTGCGAAGATGCGGCTCGGTTGGGATGACGACAACCTTACGGCCCCGGATTTGGCCAGGGTGCTCGAAGACGTGGGTGTGGCTGCAATTTTCGTGCACGGCCGAACCCGCGCCCAAGGTTTCGCGGGCACGGTGAACCTCGCCGGAATTCGCGCCGTAGTGGATGCGGTGAAAACAATTCCCGTCATCGGGAACGGCGATGTTACGACGCCGGAAGCCGCGAAACACATGCTCGAGGAAACCGGATGTGCTGGCGTGAGCGTCGGTCGCGGCGCGTTCTACGATCCCTGGATTTTCCGTCGCACCCAGCACTATCTTCGCACGGGCATCCTGCTGCCCGAACCGGATTTCGCCGAACGGGTGCGCGTTATGCGCCGGCACTTCGAACGCCACTGCGACTTCTACGGCGAAGACCACGGCTCGCGGCTTTTCCGAAAAGTGGCGCCTTGGTATGCGAAACGGTTTGGTCCCGCGAAACCCTTTAAGCAACGGATTATCACCATCCGATCCCGCGCCGATTTCGATGCTGCGATCGCGGAGTTTATCGGCTGGCGCGCTCAATTCTGCGATGATCGCGGCGAGTTGCTGCAGCGTTTTGCCCCGGAGCCGATGATCGCGTCTTTCATGCGCGAGCCCGGCGAAGCTGAGGTCCTCTCCCGCACCAGCATACCGGTCCCGAAGGGGCCCGTGGACGTATGGTGATTTCGACAAGGGTTTAACGGTGCAGGGCCGTGGGCAAGGAGGGGTTCGCCTTGCGAGCACGACGAAGTCCGCCCGACCTCAAAACCGCCGGCCAACCTGGGCTCCGCTGAAGTCCCGAAAAATAAGTTGTTTCGTCTCCCGATCGACGGCTTGAAATCGGATTCCGAGCGTCGGATCGACGATCTCGCCGATGCGCACCAGACGCCCATTGATCAACGCGCGCGTGTCAGCCACGCCACTGATCTTGGCGTTGGCGACAAATTCTCGAAACGCGGCACTCGCATCGGCTGCCGCCGCGATGGGCATGGAAGCGGAAAGCCCCGGCGCGACGGTCGTCGTTGCCGTTGCCCCCGCCATGAGCGGCGGTGGGACCGGCACGGGAACGGAAGGGCGCGGCGCCTGTTTGCTGACACCTTCTTTCTCCGTCGCCATGGCGTCGACCAACGCTCGTACGCCCTCCTGGCGCACGGCAAGGACCTCCTGTGCCTTCCGGACGGCTTGAAAGGGAACGCTGGCCAGGGCGTTGAGCGTTTCAGACGGAGTGACAGACTTTGGCGCAACCGCCGCGGGAGCGACGCCTTGCGGCGAGCTCTTTAAACGGGTCCACCCGAAGTAAGCGCCTCCCCCTGCCACCGCCACGCAAAGCAAAACGACTAAACGCCGCATGCCTTTCGATTTGCGGACACGGCCTTCGGACCGCAGGGAAGAGGACTCGCGCGCCGCGAGATGAGGTATACGCGGAGGAGGAAGCTTCGGCGCAGTGGCTAAAACCGGAAACGGCGGCGGAGTGCGTTTAATCACCGGTCCTGGCGTGGGCGGAACCAGAGGCGCGGACGAACCCTCGCCCGGAATGGGGTTTTCCGGCAACGCACCCACCAACATTGCCGGGTCCCCGATCACCGCATCCCCGGACCTGAGTTTCAACTTAACGCCTTCGGGCGTCAAGGCCTTACGTAAAGCGTTAACTTCTGCAACCGCAGGCTCTTTCGCCGACGGGGACGGAATGATGGCATCAGGAACCGTGGACGAAGGCGCGGCACCCGGTGCGGGAAGACTGGAGGAGGCCGGCAATGCGACCGACGGCGCACTGTGCGCTGCGTTCGACGCTCTTGCCTCAAGCTCATTTTCGGTGGTGGAGCGTGGTTTGAGGCGGATCGTTGGGACAGAGTCGACTGCGTCGGCCGCCGGAACCGTCGCCGACGGGACCTGAGGCCCGGCGGGGGGCATCGCCGCAGGTGAGAGCAGCTCGTCGGGCAGCAGCACGGGCGAGTCAGCCGAGCGGGGAGCGTGAAC
>CAYVDZ010000174.1:0-3812 GCA_964450575.1 uncultured Opitutus sp. | reverse complement strand
GTTCCGCGTTCAGACGCGGACGAAGGCGGATCTTCGTCTTCTGCGGCGGCGACGCCCCCTCGCCCACGCCTCCCGGCGAGGCGGAAGGATCTGCGCGTGAGGCTTTCGCGCCGACCTCAGAGTCCGCCTCGTTTTCGCTGGCACTCAGACGAGGCCTGAGGCGAAGCGAGGGCGCTGGCGGTTGAGACTCGTCACTCATACCCCTCACAAGTAAGTACGAATGGGTGGAGTGCGAAAACAAAAATTAGCAAATCCCGTGGAATTCCAGGCCCATTCTGTGAAACGCAATTCGCAGTGTTTCCGTTTAGGTTCATTTCTTACTCCAAGATATCGTCCGTTTCCGGCAAGAAATGGGATGAACCTGAAAGTTTCCCTCGCGGTCTTTATTTGTTCGGCTCAGTTTGAAGCCTTTTTTGATGAACAAAGCCCTGTTACTTACGGTTCTCGTGGTGTTCGCAGCCGGCTCGACGGGCTGCAGCCTATTCAGGAAAAGCGATCGGGCCAAGGAAAGCTCGGCCATCGCGAGAGATGTAGAAGAGACCTTCCGCCGGCGCTGGCTCGAGAAGCGCACCGCCGAAATTGTTGCCCAAGGCGCGGCGGCCGATGCGGCCCGAGTTCAAGCGGAGAACGACTTCCGCGAGCGGTTCCCCTTCGCCAATTCTGCGAAGAAGTAATCACTCGGTGCCCGACGCCTGGCTATCGCCGGACGACGTGCCCGACGCCGACTGGTTCATGCCGCGTCCGAATCCAGCGGCATGAACGGACCGAATCATACTCCTGCCCAAGCCCGCGGTGCCGCGGCGGCGGCGCTCTGTTACTTCTTGTGGGGCCTGGTTCCCCTGTACTGGACGCAGCTCTCGGCGATCAATCCCGTCGAGTTAATCGCCCACCGGCACGTCTGGTCATTGGCGCTCCTGGTGATCATCATCGCGCTTCAGGGTAATTTCGGCGCGGTCTTTGCCGTCGTCGGCAACCCACGCTCGTTCGGCCTCCATACCCTGAGTGCCACCCTGCTCACGGGCAACTGGCTCATCTATGTCTGGGGCGTGAACACGGGCCACGTGATCGACTGCAGTCTCGGCTACTTCCTCGTCCCGCTCGTGAATGTCGCAGCCGGGCATTTCATTTTACACGAGCATCTCCGGCGCGGACAGTGGATTGCGATCGGACTAGCGGCCGCCGGCGTAATCCTGATGATGATACAGATCGGCCGGCCGCCATGGATTGCCCTTTCGTTGGCCGCGACCTGGGGCGGCTATAGCCTGTTGCGCAAGAAATCCCCGTTGGGGGCGGTGGTGGGGTTGACGACTGAAACCCTTCTGCTCGCGCCACTCGCACTCGGATTTCTCGCTTGGCAGCAGGGCGCAGGAACCGGCGCGCTCGGTCGCGTAGATCTGAATACGCACGTGCTGATCCTCAGCGCGGGAGTGATTACCGCCACGCCGCTCCTCCTGTTCGCCTACGGTGCGAAACGCATCCGGTTATCCACGCTGGGATTGCTGCAATACCTCGCTCCCACGGTCCAACTCATCCTTGGAATCTGGTTTTACCGGGAGCCGTTTTCCGCCTCACGTGCCTTCAGCTTCGCGTTCATCTGGGCCGGGCTCGCTCTCTACACGATCGACAATCTACTCTCGCAGCGTCGGCCGGCGAGCAGGCGCTGAGGCGGGAACGGGGAGGCAGGCACTTCCGCCTGCACTCGCCACTAACGCACGCGGAAGACAGACAGGAATGTCTGTTTCACGGGAAATCCCGCTCACTCCTGACCGAAGCTCAACAGCTCCATCTCGAACACCAAGGTGGCGTTCCGGCCGATCTTCGGCGGCTGCCCCCGGGTACCGTAAGCCATCTCGGGAGGGATAATCACGATTCGCTTCTCTCCCCGCTTCATCAACTGGAGGATCTGATCCCAGCCTTCGATCACCATCTCGCGCCGGACTCGAAACGTGAACGGTTGCGCCGGATCCTTCGCTTCATCAAACACGCGGCCATCGAGGAGCTTACCGACGTAGAGGACGTTCACTTTGTCGCCAGGCTTGGGGGTGGAGCCTTCGCCTTCCTTCAAGATGACGTACCGGATCCCCGTCGAGGTCTTCCTCGCGTCCGGCCAGGTCTTCTCGACATAATCCAAATCGGCTGGCGGCAGTTTTTCCCGTTGTGCGTGCAAGCCAGGGACAAGGACGGCGGCGAGGCCGACCACGAAAAGGAAGTGTTTCAGGACAGATTTCACAGATGGGACGAATAAGACTTCCCGGGATCCGTGTCACCCGTGTAATCCGTGGTCAATGATTTCCCCTCCCCGCCCCACGGTCGTAATCCTGTGTCCGAATGAATTCAAATTCACCGATCACGAGGCCAGCGTCGAGACGCCTCTGCTGGGGGAAGCGGCCGATGTGAAAACCGTTTGGGTCGGTTTCAACGCTCCCTTCCCTGACGAAGCGGCGGCCGCCGACGCGCTGATTTTGTGGCACGGCCCCTTGGTTACCGCCGACGTGCTCGCCCGGATGAAAAACTGCCGTGCGATCATTCGGAATGGCGTTGGTTTCGACACCGTCGATATCGACGCCGCCGCCAAGGCGGGAATCCCGGTTTGTAATGTGCCGGATTACGGCACGGAAGAAGTCGCCGACCATGCGATCGCGCTCACCCTCGCACTCTACCGCCAGCTTTTCCCGCTCGACGCTGAAGCGAAGCGGCTCGGTTGGAAGATTAACGTCGCCCCCAAAATGCGCCGGCTGCGCACGCAAACCTTCGGCGTCATCGGCCTGGGTCGCATCGGCACGGCGGCCGCACTGCGGGCCAAGGCACTTGGGTTTCGCACCGTGTTCTACGATCCATACGTGCCGAGCGGAACGCACAAGGCCATTGGTATCGAACGAATCGATACGCTGGAGGGGATCATGCGTCTCGCGGACACGATCTCAATCCACTGCCCTCTCAGTGCCGAAACGCGCGGCATGATCGGCGCCAGGGAAATTGGCCTGATGAAGCCGGGCTCTTTCCTTGTGAACACTGCACGCGGCGACATCGTGCAAAAGGCGCCGGTCTTCGCCGCGCTGCACAGTGGTCATCTCGCCGGCGCTGGCTTGGACGTGGTGGAAGCCGAGCCGCTTCGAACGCGGGAAGAGGCGGAAACGCCCAACCTGATTGTTACCTGCCACGCCGCCTTTTGCAGTCCGGAAGGCATGGTCGAAATGCGTAGCACCTCCGCCCGGATCGCCCGCGCTGCCGTTCTCGGTCAGCCGGTGTGGAACCGGGTGAACTAATCCTGCCGGGGTGCCGTTACGGTTGAACCATCAAACGGACGGCCGGATGGCTCGCGACCAGTGCGAGCGCGCTCGTCAGCAGCGTCTTTCCAGGCTCCATCCGATGCCATGGCGAAGCCCCTGACGGGTGAGGCAGCGGAATACAGTCCGCCGCATAGCCACGATACGTGACGGAGAATTTTTTTCCGATTGTCTCCGACAGCGGTCGCTCCCCTAGGAATTGGGTGATCGCCAGCTTACCCACCGGCAGCACCAGCTCCGGCTGAAGCAACTGGAACTCACGCTCGAGCCACGCGGAACAGTTCGCGATTTCATCCGGCGCCGGCACGCGATCGCCGCCTTCCGGCCGCTTACCCGGAAAGCAACGGCACACGGCGGCAAAATAGATTCGATTCCGCACCTCGTCCTCCGTCCACCCGAGCCCGGCCTCGAACCATTTGAAAAGGGTCCTGCCGGCGGTCCACGCAAACGGACGCCCGAGGATCGGCTCCTTGTCCCCGGGTGCCTGACCGACCAGCAGCACCTTGCTCACGACCGGTCGTCCGC
>CAYVDZ010000173.1:0-9073 GCA_964450575.1 uncultured Opitutus sp. | reverse complement strand
CTATAATGTGACCGACGTCGCCAACTTGTGTGGCTTTACGGATGCTCAGTACTTTATCCGATGCTTTCGTCAGCGCTTCGGCTTCACTCCCGGTAAATATCGGAATCGGCGGGAGGATTGAGGTTCCGAGCCAGTGCAGATCTGGCGGGGACAAGCGCGTGGCGGAGCCCGGGCGGCCGATTGCGATGCTACGTTTTTCTGGTTTTTGTTAGGTTATTCGCCTGTGGTCAGACCCGGTTTTTCGATTGGCTTCCCTTGTTGACAACTCCGGTCAGCCTCGTCCCAACCCCGACGTCACTCCCGCTTAACCTGCCGCACCTGCGGCTGCATTTCTCCATGTCGATTCCTACCTTCGTTCCCCGCATCGTTTTCTCCGTGGTCCTCGCGGCTTCAAGCTCTGCCGCGTTTGCCCAAGTGGCCGGGAGTGCTCCGGCCGCGACCCGGTCCGGCGCACCCGACACCCGGTCGTTACCGCCGCATCCCGTTAAGAACCCGCAGTCGCGCGTGATGTTGACCGGCGACTGGGTCCCGGCCGATCCGCATCAGATCGACTTTGAGCGCCTGCCGCGTTTGCCGGTGCAGCATGCGGTGGTAAGCGATGTGCGGCCGCGTAACGGGGTAAATCAGCATAATTATCTGATCCATTACGACGGACAGTTTTGGGCGATGTGGAGCGATGGGCCGGAGATCGAAGACCGGGTGGGACAAGTTGTGAAGTATGCCACGAGCCCCGATGCCATGCGCTGGTCCGAACCCAGGTTCATGATGTCTTATCCGCCCAAGTCCGGGCCGGACTCGCCGCATTATAATACCCGCAGCCTAGAAGGGCTCCGCTATATTTCTCGTGGCTTCTGGGTTCGGGAGGGCGAATTGCTCGCGTTGGTTTCCCTCGACGAAGCGGCGGGTTTCTTTGGCCCCAGCCTCGAACTGCGTGCCTTCCGCTGGAACAAGCCCGCGCAGAAATGGGATGACATCGGCGTGGTGCAGGATAACGCGATCAACAACTTTCCTCCCCAGAAGCTGCCGAGTGGCGAATGGGCGATGTCGCGTCGGATGCACGACTATAACACGACGGGCGTGCAGTTTTTGATCGGTGGGGTGACCGCGCTGGACAAGTGGGAGTCGATCCCCGTGGTGCGTGGCGCCGGTGGCGACGTGGCTTTAAAAGCGGAAGAGCCGATCTGGTGGGCGTTACCCGACGGAAATCTCATGGCGTTGTTTCGCGACAATGGTCCCAGTCGCTATATTTTCCGGGCCTTCTCGACCAATAACGGGCGCACGTGGAGTACGCCGGTGCAGACTGATTTTCCGGATGCGCGCTCCAAGCTGCATGGCCTGCGCCTGAAGGATGGTCGCTACGTGCTGGTTTCGAACTCCAACCCGAAGAAGCGCGATCCCATGACCTTGGCCGTGAGCCAGGATGGCATGACGTTTGACCAGCTCTATTATTTGACCGGCGGGCGACACATTGACTACCCGCATGTGATCGAGCACGGCGACTCGCTCTATATTGCGCACTCCGGCGGGAAACGTTCGGTCGAGATCCAGCGCGTGCGCCTGGCCGACTTGAACGCCATGAAGATGCCCCGCTGAGCTGTGAAACGTGAGGTCGCTTCCTGGGTGAGCACAAGCGCAGGGATAATCGCAAACGCTACGTTTTTCCATGTCTTGCTAGTTTATTCGTATGCGCTTTTTCGCCGGCTTTGACTTCTGTTTATTAATCCTTCTCTCCGGCCTGGTGCGGCCGGAGAATCCTCCGCTTTTTCGAACCCCGAAGTATCATGAACCTCACTGACTATCGTTTCGGTCATCTCCATACAGCCTGGCTCCATGTCGCCACTTGCGCGTTCGCCTTGCTCTTCTGCTCCTCTGCCTTGCTCGGTCAAACTGCTGGCACCGGGGGCGTCACCGGCCGGGTCGCCAGTGCTCTGACGGGCGCCTATTTACAAGGCGCGGAAGTAACCGTGGGCACTGCCGCTCCGGTGCTCACCAACCGCGACGGCTCCTTTACCGTGTCGGGTGTGCCCGCGGGACCTGCCACCGTGCGAGTATACTATACCGGACTCGATCCGGGATCGACGGCGGTGAACGTCGCCGCCGGGCAGACGGTGACGGCAAACGTTACACTGGAGTCGAAGGTTCAGCAGCTCGATGCGTTCACCGTTTCGGCTGATCGCGAGGGCGAGGCGGCCTCGATCACCCGTCAGCGTTTCGCTCCGAACGTCATGAACGTGGTTTCAACCGATGCATTCGGGAGCGTGGCCGATGGTAATATCGGCAACCTGATGGTGCGCCTTCCCGGAGTGGCCGGTGAGTTCGAGAATGGGGAAGTGGTCGGGATCAAGATTCGCGGTACACCGGTGGAGTTCAGCTCCCTGAATGTTGACGGCGTACGTTCCACAGGTGCGTTCTCCGGCTTCAATACCCAGGGCGATCGCGGAGCGCAGAGCGATCAGATCCCGGCGGAATTCATCAAGGAGATTCAGGTTACCAAAGCCCCGACTCCGGAAATGGCGGCGGACTCCATTGGCGGCTCGACGAATCTCGTCACGAAGTCGGCCCTGGATTTCAAGGAAAACGTCCTGACCTACCGGATTGGCGCGAACTATAATACGCATCGGGATGACTTGAAGAACTTCACCCCGAACGCCGCCATGAGCTGGCTCACGCGGATCGGCAAGAATCGGGATATCGGGATGGCTCTTTCCCTCAGTTATACCGACACCGAAGCGCCGCGTGATCGCGTTCAAACCCAGCGGGTCGAACCAGACGGGCGTGCCACCCAGGCTCGCACGCTCACGAATATCAATCAACGCATCCGGGGCGGAGCCGGCCTGAAGTTCGACTATCGGGTGGGTGAACGCACGAACGTGTATGTGAAATTCCAGCACAACTACTATTTCTTTGATAGTGATCGGCTGGTTTATGCCGCCTCTGACAGTGCAACCCGCCGGGTGGCGGATTACAATGTGGTGAGTCGGGCTCAGATCGAGGCCGGCGTGCAACCGCGCACGACGACGAATCAGACGGCGAGCGTGGCGCCGGGGTACACTGCGAGCTTCACGGAAATGCTGAATGCGAACTGGTCTTTTGATGGAGATAATAACGAAAAAACCGGACGCCAGTATCTCGCCGACATCGGCGGAACGACCACGCTCGATGGCGATCAGGAGATCACCTACCAGGCGTCGTACGCGCCCTCGACGTTCAAGAGCAACTTGCGAACGTTCCTGATGACCTTTCAGCCGCGGATCGGAATGTCGGTGGATACGACGGCGAATCGTTCGCGTCCGGTTTTTCGTCAGACTTACGGCCCGAGTATTCTCTACGGGCAGACTGACTTTAACCTGTACCGGGCTCGAATGCGGCAACAGCCGGAGACAGGTGAGGAGGAGGTAATCAATCTGAAAGGGGACTATCTCAAGCGGATCCGGAGCGATCGGTTCACGGCGGAGCTGAAGACGGGCGTAACCTGGCGCCAGCAATATCGGAATCTGACGGTGGGTCGCCCAGACTGGGACTACACCGGAGCCGATGGAGTCGCGGGCACCGGCGACGATAATCTTGGCCAGCTCATGCTTCCCGCACCCGCCTATACCGTTTTCAACAGTGTTGGCTTGTGGCCACAGCTGCCGGCCGTAGATTTTCCGAAAGCGTGGGCTCTATTTAACAACCGGCCCGAGACTTTCCGCCCAGTGGGGACTTCCACCACGGATGCGCCCAACTACAGTGAAATTACGGAGGACGTGTTTGCCGCTTATATCCAGGGAAGCACCCAGATCGGAAAACTTAATGTGCTTGGCGGGGTGCGGTTTGAACGCACCGATATCGATGCGCTGGGTCGCTACTCGGATCCGCGTAACCCGACGGTGGCACGGACCACGCGGACCAACGCGTACGATGATTATTTCCCAAGCCTGCATTTCCGCTACGACATCACGCGTCAGCTGGTCGCCCGAGCGAGTTATTCCACCGGGGCCGCGCGTCCGAACATGACGGACCTCTATCCGACCACGACGGTGAGCTACAGTACCACGACGGGGTTGGGAACTGTAACGCAGGCGAATCTGGGCCTAAAACCGCAGACTTCCGAGAACTACGATTTGTCCATCGAGTATTATTTTGAGCCCGCGGGTCTTTTCTCGATCGGGGCCTTCCGCAAGGACATCAAAGACTTCCTTTCGCGAACCACGGATGAGATCGATGCGGGCCAGAACAATGGCTTTGGCGGTGACTTTGCGGGCTTCAACCTCAACACGACGACCAATCAGGGCGAGGCGAAGATTGAAGGTTACGAGTTCAACTATAATCAGCGCTTCACGATGTTGCCGAAGCCGCTGAACGGATTGGGCGTGTTCGGGAACTATACCTATTTGACCACGGCGGGGACGTATCGCGATGGTGCGTCGGAGCTCGCCAAGTTTGTACCGCGCACGGCCAACGCGGGAGCATCATTCCGCTGGCGCAAACTCGAGACCCGGATTGCGTGGCGCTATACCGGTGACTATCTGGTTTCGTACAACGCGAACGTGAATGCACAGAATCGGTTCCGGCCCGTTGAGACGATTGATATCAATCTATCGTATCAGTTTTCACCCCGATTCGGCGTGTACTTCGATGTGATCAACTTGAAGAACAAATGGCCCGAAAATTACACCGGTTTCGATCAGGGACGAATTACTTTCAGCGATAGTTACGGTACCCGCTACAACATGGGTATTTCGGGGCGCTTCTGATCGTGCCGCTAACCGGGTGTTAACGGGGAGAGCGGGGCCGCGGTGGCGGGAACGCATTGCGGTCCGCGCCGCCCGGTTTAGTTCTCGTAGTATGACCGGAACCCGCATTCCTAAATTGCCCGCCATTAATCAACTCAGTCGGGGTTTCGTTCCGCGGTTGTTGCTGCCCCTGGTGTGCAGCGTCACCATGCTTTCGGCCCAGTCCAGCCATGTGGTGCAACCCAAGGCGACGACTGATCATGCGCAGTTCACGACCCGCTCGCTCGTGTTGCCCGATGGCGCGTTGCTGGCGTACTACACGAAACCGGGCAGCGGGCCAACGCTGGTGTTGATCCCCGAAACCCACGGTGATCGGACGCAGTTCTATGAGCCTGGTTTTTTGCAGAAGCTCCCAAGGGATCTGCAGTTGGTGGTTATCGAGACGCGTGGACAGGGGCGGAGTTGGCCGCCGCCCACGCCTGCGCAAGCCTCGATCGAGCAGTATGCGAGTGACGTCCTCGCGGTGGTCCGGGAGCTCGGCGGTTCTCCGTGGTATGTCGCGGGTCACAGCCTCGGTGGGATGATTGCGCTGGAGATCGCAGGGCGGCGTCCCGCCGGACTGCGGGGCGTGATCGCTTTGGAAGGTTGGGTGCATCACACCGTGCAACGAAACGCGTTTCCGCCGCGTCGTGCCCGCACGGATACGGAACAAGCCGGGGCGCGGCGGCAGCGGGAGGAGCGTTATCGGACCCAGCGGTGGACGCCGGATGAGGTGGCCTCGCTGTCTCGCATGTGGACGTCGTGGAGTTCAGGTGAACGCATCGTTGGGGAAACGGAGTATCCGGTGTTGAGTGTTTGGGGCGATCGCGGAAGCGAGCCGCGGCCGACACGGGATCAGTTGTTAGTTCCGACGAAATCTTCCGTGGAAGTCTATTGGGTAAAAGGAGCGGACCATTACGTCACCGATCCGCCCTATGCGGCCGAGGTGGCGGAAGCGATGGCGCGCTTCGTCGCGCGGGTGGAAGACGAAGCCGTGGTGCCGCCTGTAATGGCGGTGTCTCATGATGTGGTTTTCCGGGAGGACGGGCGCTATGGAGGGTGGCCGGCGAATCACGGGGCGTGGTCCTGGGGTGACGAGCTGGCAGTGGGTTTTTCCGCCGGGTGGCATCAAACGCAGGATGTGACCCGCCATCAGATTGACCGGAGTCGTCCGGCTGAGCCGGCCTTGGCACGCAGCACGAATGGCGGACGCACCTGGACGATTGAGCGTCCGGCGGGTTTATTGCCCAACGAGCTTTCGGTGGCGGCGTGCACGCCGCTGAACGTCCCGATGGAGTTCACCAGACCCGGCTTTGCGCTGACCCTGCGCTACCATAATGGCGTCTCGTTTTTCTACTACTCTTACGACCGTGGACGAGCGTGGCGTGGGCCGCATCGTTTGCCGGACTTTGGCACGCCGGGCGTGCAGGCGAGAACAGATTATCTCGTACACGGGCCGCGGGAGGCGACGGTCTTTCTCACGGCGTTCAAGATGGACGGGAAAGAAGGGCGGCCGTTCTGCGCGCGCACGATGGATGGTGGCGTGACATGGCATCGTATTGGCTTCATCGGTCCGGAACCGACTGGTTTTGCGATTATGCCCTCCACGGTCACGCTCGCGGATGATACCTGGCTGACGGCGGTTCGGGTCAAGGATCCTGCGGGAACCTGGATCGATGCGTGGCACTCGCGTGATCGTGGAGCCACGTGGCAGCAACGGGGGAGACCGGTCGCGGACGCGGGAGGCACCTCGGGTAACCCGCCGCATCTGATTCGCCTGCGAGATGGGCGTCTCTGCCTGACGTACGGCTATCGCTCGCCGCCGTTCGGGCTCCGCTCTCGCTTGAGTGACGATGACGGGCGCACCTGGCAGGCGGAGATTATATTGCGGTCCGATGCCGCGGTCCACGATCTGGGATATCCCCGGAGTGCGCAGCGGACGGACGGTAAGATTGTCACGGTCTATTACTATAACGATGGTCCGCAGTCGGAGCGCTTTATTGCCGCGACGACCTGGGACCCGGGCCGCTCCCGCCCTCGATGAAGCAGACGGGAATGAGTCCGACAATCAAATCCGGCGGCCGGTGTTTTGCCCCCTCAAAAACCTTTACTTCCTACCCATGAAACCCACGCACTTCTTGATTATAGCATTGCTGGCAGCGCCATGGTTGGGCGCCGCGCCGGTGGCACCGCTGGCGCCCATGCTCGACTTGGCCGGGGTGGGGCAGGATCCGACGAAGATCGCCCGGCCGTCGCCGCCGCATCCCACGGCGAATCCAACCTCGCCGTTGATGCTCGCCGGCGACTGGGTGCCGGCGGACTCGCATGCGATCGATTTTGACGCACTGCCGCGAATCCCCTCGCGCCATGCCGTGGTGAGCGATGTGATCGCCGCGGGCGGCGACCGGGTGAATCAGCACAATTATCTCGTACATCACGCCGGGCGTTTTTGGGCGATGTGGAGTGATGGTCCCGGAATTTCGCGCGGTTACGGCAAAGTCCCCGGCCACGACAATCCGGGCCAACACGTTTCGTTTGCGACCAGTCGCGATGGCCTCACGTGGAGCCCGATCGAGAACCTGACCGGCGCTCCCGACTCCGGGTTTGGCTGGATTGCCCGCGGCTTCTGGGTCCGCGACGCAAAGCTGCTGGCGCTGGCGAGCCGGTATCAGGGAAAGAGTTACCACGGAGAAGGTCTCTCCCTCCACGCGTTCGAGCTCGCGGCTGGGGAAACGCCCCGGTGGCGACACCTCGGCCTGGTGTTCGATGATGCGTTGAATAATTTTCCTCCCAAACGGCTCCCTTCAGGTGAATGGATGATGTCGCGACGAGACGGCCAGCAGAACGTCCATTTTCTGGTTGGCGGCACCGCGGGGTTCGACCAATGGACCTCGTATCCGGCGGCCGGTTACAAAGACAGCGCCGAACGTCCGGAGGAACCGTACTGGTGGGTTCTGCCCGATAATAAAAACATCCTGGCGCTGTTTCGCGACAACAGCGGATCCGGCTTTTTGCTCCGCGCCTTTTCCACTGACAATGGCCGGAGCTGGACTACTCCAGTACGGACGAATTTTCCGGATGCAAAATCGAAGTTTAGCGGCGTCAAGCTGACGGATGGACGCTATGTACTGGTTTCAAATCCGCACCCGAAACGCCGGGATCCTCTGACGCTCGCCGTGAGCGACGATGGCATCATTTTCAACCGCATGGGTTACCTGGTGGGTGGGCGACACATCGACTACCCGCACGTGATCGAGCGGGGCGGAAACCTCTATATCGCTTTCGCCACCGCCAAGCAGACAGTCGAAGTGCTGCAAGTGCGGGTGGCGGATCTGGCGAAGCTGAAGAACACTCCGATCCCGCTGACACCATGATTCGTCCAACCCACCCAATGGTGAGTCGCAGGCGTTGGACGGCCGTGGCGTATCTGATGTTCACGTGTTTCGGCGTGAGCATCACGGCGACCGCCAGTACGGTGCGACCGAATGGGCAGTTTCTTGCAATCGACGCTTTGCGGCCAGCGCTGGGTGCGGATCGAGATTCGTTGGCAAAGGCCCCGTTGGCTCCGATGCTCGACTTGCCGGGGATTGGCGGAGACCCGGCCGCGATTAATTTCAACGAGCTGCCGATCCTCCCGGGAGAGCACACCTTCGTGACCCATGGCAACCTTCCCTGGGGCTTTCGCAACCACAGCTATCTGGCGTATCATGATGGCCAATACTGGTGCATGTGGAGTCACGGTCCGGCGCAGGAAGACCGAATCGGACAACGGGTGGCCTATGCGACCAGCCTGGATGGAATTCGGTGGACCGAGGGACGTTTTCTCTCGCCGGAGCCGCGGGGTTTTGGCGTGGACTCCCCCGGTTTTGGTGAGCGCTCTCCGGCGGGGTTTCGTTATATCGCGCGGGGCTTCTGGCAACGGGAGGGAGAATTGCTGGCGCTGGCCTCGCTGGATGAGGTGGGAGGGTTCTTTGGTCCCAGTTTGGAGTTGCATGCGTTCGGGTGGAATGCGTCCGAGGGCAAATGGGAGGATCGCGGCGTGATTGCAGAGGATACGATTAATAATTATCCGCCGGTCCGGCTGGAGAACGGCGACTGGGCGATGGTGCGGCGCAGTCACCAAAGGAATGTCACTCTATTGCTCGGAGGCGTGCGGTCACCCTCCGACTGGTCCGCGGCTCCTTTGGCGAAATATGATTCGGGCGACGGATTTCGTCCGGAAGAGCCGCTGCTCTGGACGCTGCCGGGCGGACGGGTGATGGGATTCTTTCGGGACAACGGACACTCCAAGCGCGTGTTTCGGGCATGGTCCGACGATC
>CAYVDZ010000172.1:0-9084 GCA_964450575.1 uncultured Opitutus sp. | reverse complement strand
TTCTTGTCTGCACCAGAGAAATTTGCGATGACGAACGCGTGTCCGGGTCCAGGCAAGGTGTGATCTCCGGGCTGAAGCTGCGATTGGTGGATGACCTGCGTCGTGCCCAGCGGGACGTCGCGCAGGGTCATTGCCGCAAAGAGTCGTTCGGCCGATCGATACTCCGCACGCATTTCCGGCGATAGGCTCGCCCACAGCAGCTCAACTTGATAATTCCAACGTGGATCAAACACCACTGCCTGAGCCAGGGCATCTATATCTCCCTGCACCGCCGCCCACACCAGCGTTTCGAACGCCGCGAGCGGGGTCTTCCAACCGACGTTGCTCATCTGCTGACTTGATACCCTTCGGCGGTCACGAAGCAGGTCCGAGGCACTCACCTTCGGAACGGCAGGCACTACTCGCGCAGGTTCAGCCAGAGCATCAACTGCCTTGCGCAAGGAGGCGACTTCCTGGCGCAATCGTCCCAGCGCGACGCGATCCTCGCGCAGTGCCCTCAGCTCTGCCGGTGTCGGCAGCGCTGCGGTGAGCCGCGCGTTCTCGCTGCGAATCCGGTCGAGCGCCTGCGCGCTCTCTCGCGCTATTTCCAGTTCTCCGTCCACCTCGGCGCGTGCTTGTCGCTGCAGGATGAGCACGACCGCGGTGCCGCCCAACAGCAGAATAGAGACCAATACGCTGAGCGTGCGAGCGTTCATCAGAACCATGATTCAGTAGGGGTGTTTTCTTTCGGAACGGTAAACACGATCGGGATCTGCATGTGTGTGCTTACGCGCATGCCCCCCTTCTTCCCCGGCTCAAATTTCCACTGACTCACAGCGTGCACTGCGGCCTCATCAAACTGCAGATTCGAGGAACGTTTGGCATAGGCGCGTTGTACATTACCTTCGGCATCGACGACGAAATCGACGATAACGTCCCCAGTGGCTCCAACGGATCGAAGCGCCGCTGGGTATTGTGGCGATACAGTGCTCCGCGCGGCGGGTCGTTGATCGAGATGCTGCAGGTCGAAAACGGTGCCGCTCGCGTCCGCAGGTAAGCTTGAAAGGGATACGGCTTGGCTGGCGGCGGCGGCACGCTCGGTTTGAACGGATTGCAACGCCGCGATCTCGTCACGGAGTCCGGCCAGCGCGGCGTCGTCACGACGCAGGTCCGCGACTTCAATCGTGAGGGCTGATAGACGTCGCTGCTCCGACTGCAGCGCCGTGAGCGGCAGGTTGGTAGACTGCAATAAAGTGAGTTCCTGTCGCAACGCCTGCTGATGCTGGAACTCGGTGGTGAAGGCCGAGCCACCTACAACTCCGGCGACCGCGATCGTCGCAACCTGCACTTTGATTGTACTCATAAAGGCCACCAACCCGCCACTGCCCGCCAGCGCGGCACTTCCGGCCACGGCAGCGGAGGTGATCGTACCAGCAAGTCCAGCCGGCGCCGCCACCAACACCTGGCCACCCAAGGCCAGCCCAACAGCCGCCGCGGTCGACGGGATGCCGCGGCGGGCGAGCAAAGCGTGGAGTTTATCGAGCGCGCGCTCCACCCGCATGCGCGCCGCATTTTCCGTCATCCGGAGCCGCGTGCCGACTTCGGAGTACGAATAACCTTCGAAAAACCGCAGCACAATTGCTTCCCGGTCGCGTTCACCGAGTTCGTCAATTGTTTCGTCGAGCACGGGGCGGAGGAGTTTCCAGTCGGGCGCAGGGCTGGTGTCGTCGGACAGGGCCGTCATAAGCTGGGCTTGGTGTTCGCGAATGCGCCGCCGCCGTTCCGTTCGTACCGCCTGAGCCGCGATGTTCCGTGTGCAGGAAAAAAGCCACGCGGGAAGAACGAGGCCTTCAGGCAGTGAGCCCGCTTGGCGAGCCAGCGCGACAAACACCTGCTGCGAGACATCCTCGGCAAGGTGAACATCGCCCGCGACTCGCCGAAGAGCCGTCGGGTTCATACCGACTGGAGCTGTCCCCAGCGAGCGATGGCTTCGAGCGCCTGCGGGTCTTCAACACTCGAGAGATCACCGGCGGGCTGTCCGAGATACGCACGCGTCATGGCGGCGCGCACGATTTTGCCGCTGCGCGTTTTCGGCAGCGCCGCCACCCGGAACACCAGCTTCGGCGCGAGGGGCTTGCCGAGCTGCCGCGCCACATGCGCAGTGAGCTCGGTCTGCTCGTCGCGTTGCACGCTCGCGGACGAAGTCGCGGCGGTTTCAACGCCGCTCATCTTCGGCACAACGAAGCAGACCAGCGCGGTGCCTTTAATCTCGTCCGGAATCCCAATCACCGCCGCCTCGCTCACCGCGGGATGCGACGTGAGCGCATCCTCGACTTCGCCGGGGTCGACTCGATTGCCGGCCACTTTAAACGTGTCGTCGGTACGTCCAAAGAGAAACCATTGGCCGTCCTCATCCACTTTCGCCCAATCACCGTGATACCACACGCCAGGAAACCGGTTGAAGTAGGTTTCAAGATAGCGAGCGTCATCATGGAGAAAACTCTTCGTCATCGAAGGCGCCGGCTGCTTGCAGACGAGGTGACCCATCGTGCCGGGCGGCGCTGATTTTCCGTCGTCGGTATACACATCGACATCCATGCCGAGGGCGGGACCGCCCAATGAACAGGGCTTCAAGGAGTCCAACGGATACGGCTGCAAGTGACATCCGACAATCTCCGTGCCTCCGGATATATTCATCACCGGACACCGCCCTCCCCCCACCTGCTCGAAATACCAGCGGTAGCTCGCCTCGTCCCAGACTTCGCCGGTCGCGCCCAAGATCCGAAGCTTCGAAAGATTATAGTGACTGGGCCCACGGCCGTCAGCGGCGCGCATGAGCTGACGCACCAAAGTCGGCGAACACCCCAGTGTAACAACTCCGATTTTTTCGCAAATCTCCCAGATCCGATCGCTCGTCGGAAAATTCGGGGCGCCATCGAAGAGCACCACGGGCGTGCGATAGAGCAGGCATCCGATGATCTCCCAGGGGCCCATCATCCAGCCGATATCCGTGATCCAAAAAAACGGTTCGCCTGGTCGCGCGTCGAAGGCGTACCGCACTTCTTTCCCCATCTGAGCGAGGCAACCCGCATGCGTATGGATGGTGCCCATGGGTCGCCCGGTCGTGCCACTCGTGAAGAGGATCAGACACGGGTCTTCGGCGGCGGTGGGCTCGCACGGAATCAGGTCCGGCGACACATACCCCGCGCGTCCATGGCGTCGTTCCCACGGATGGCGCGATGCCCGCGGACGCGCTCCGTCCGGGGGAGTTTGCTCGCCCACGACGCAGATCGCACTCCCCAGAAAGTCAGTCCAGTCTACCGTATCCGTCCAAACTATACGCGTCAACGAAGGCACCTGCGCGGCCGCGGCACGGGCAATGGCTCCGGTGTCGGTGGGTTTCCCTCTCTGCGTCAGGGTGCCACACGCGAACAGGATCTTGGCCTCGCATAACGTGAGCCGCTCGCGCAGCGCCGGTTCGCCGTACCCGCAAAAGATCGGAACGAACCGGGCGCCCAGTTTCATGGTCGCAAACAGCACCACGACGGTCGGTACCTGCATGGGCGCAAAGAGTCCGATGCTGTCGCCGCGGTGCACGCCCGCGGCCCGCAAGGCCAGCGCGCACCGGTTAACCTGATCCGCGAGTTCCTTGAAGGTTACCCGCCTTGCTTCCTCGGGTCGGCCGGAGTCGGCCTCGTAATATAAGGCAGTCTCGTCGCCATGCCCGTCGCGAATGTGGCGATCGACGCAATTGAACGTGACGTTGATTTCGCCCCCGACGAACCAGCGCGTCCACGGAAATCCCCGCTCGATGTCCCGTAACTGCGTATAGCGCTGGCTCCACTCGACTCCCATGTCGCGCAATGCCTCGTCCCAAAACCATTGGTAACAATGCACTGAGGCCTGCCGCAGCTCCGCCAGCGTCTTGATCCCGCGCGTCCGCATGAATCGCGCCACGTGGGAATCCCGCGTCCACGCGTGATCTTCAGGACGCCAGATGAAGTCGGAGGGATTCACCGTGAAATGGGGAAGGCATCGGCACGAACATCTACTGTTCGCGGCCAATCAAACGAGTTCCACGCCGACTGCGAGACCTTCTCCACCGCCAATGCAAACGGCTGCGACCCCGCGCCGGCCTCCCCGCTCGTGCAAGGCGGCGAGTAGCGTGACCAGGGATTTCCTCCTCAGTCCGGTCTTGTGATATCAAAACGGTCCGTGGTCCGCGCGTAGGTCTCGCCGCCCATGCGGCCGATAAGATCGAGTTTGGCGGGATCAGGTTTTCCTTCGCTGCCCATGACGGACTCCGCGACGTGGGCCACCAGAATGCGGCCGAAGACCACGTTCGCCGCCAGGGCGCCTTCACCAATGCGGACGAAACGATCAAGCGTGCACTCGAACGCCACCGGGGCCGCCGCCACGCGGGGTGGCCGCACGCGTGAGCTCGGCTGTGCGGCAATGCCGTAGGCTTCGAATTCACTTTCGCCGTAAGGCAGCAGCGCCGAGCACTGATTCATCTGCTCCGCCAACGCAAAGGGCACCAGGTTCACGACGAACTCTGGCACTTCCTCGATATTGCGCACGGTGTCTTTCTTCGTGCCGTCGCGCGTGTTGACCGGCGAAAACATCAGCGTGGGCGGATTGGCGGTGATGCCCTGGAAAAACGAATACGGGGCGAGGTTGGTTTTCCCGGATGCGGAGACGGTCGAAACCCACGCGATCGGTCGCGGAAGGATCGTGCTGATCATCCAGCCATACGCGTCGCGGGGTTTGAGGGTCGAGAAATCGAGGATCATGATGAGGTGCCCGAAGGCAGATCAATGCTGCAGAAGAATCCATGCGCCGCGAGCGCTGGCGTCAGTCACACGCCGGCTGGAATCGACCACCGGCTGGCGGGCGGGACCGGAGGCCCCACGTTAGCTGTCTTCAAGCTTTACGTTTTGATCGCGAAGAAAAGGCACCAGCTCGTCGGTGCCGAAGTCCGCAAGAATTTTACCCCGCCAGTCCAAGGTCGGGGCTTTGGACTGACCCGACTTTTTCTCCAACTCTTTCATCGCGACCGGATCACCTGTCACTTCGCGCAATCGATAACTCACTCCATGGCCGTCGAGGAAGGCAATGGCCTCGTGACACCATGGGCAGCCGTTCTTGGTATAAAGGATGGGAAGATCTTCGCCGGGCATAGTGTGGGTCATGGTCAGGAGGTGATACCCTTTGTTCCGGCGAACCGCGGAGTCGCAAATGGGTCAGTGACGGCGCCAGGAAAAAAACAACCGGGAACCCGGGGAAGACATAGTCATGAGCCAAGATCAATTGAGCGGAAAGAAAATAGCGATTCTTGCAACCGAAGGATTCGAGCAGGTCGAGATGGAGCAACCGCGGGACGCTTTGCGGAAGGCGGGCGCGACCACGCATCTGATATCACCTGACGCACGACGCGTGCGGGCGTGGGACGAAGAGAACTGGGGCGATACCTTTGACGTCGATGTGACGTTGCGGGAAGCGCGAGCCGACGACTACGACGGCCTGCTGTTGCCCGGTGGCGTGATGAATCCGGATCAATTGCGCATGGACAAAGCGGCGGTGGATTTCATCCGGGCGTTCTTCGAACGCGGCAAACCCGTGGCCGCCATCTGCCATGCCCCTCAGCTATTGATCGAAGCCGACGTCGTGCGCGGACGACGACTGACGTCGTATCCTTCGGTGAAACGCGACCTGATAAATGCCGGTGCCGAATGGGTGGACCAGCCGGTGGTGGTTGATAATGGGCTAGTCACGAGTCGAACGCCGGATGACCTGCCGGACTTCAATGCGAAGATGATCGAGGAATTCGCCGAAGGGATCCACACCGCGCAGACACGCGACGACGCGGGGGCCAGCAAGGAAGCGGGCCGCTTGGCGCGGAACTAACGGCCACGAAGCACAATAATATGCGTTCACTCTGCAAGGACTCGTTGAAAGACCGAGTCGCGCTCGTCACGGGCGCCGGCTCAGGCATCGGCAAAGCGACGGCGCGACTTCTCGGATTTGCCGGAGCGCGGATTGGGGCATTGACGCGGGATCCCGCGGAAGCTGAACAAACGGCAAAAGAGATTCGGGGATTGGGGAGCGACGCGCTTGCTTTGACCGCTGATGTATCGAAAGCGGAACAGGTCGCGCAAGCGGTGGAGGCAATCGAACATAAATGGGGACGCCTCGACCTGGTGATTGCCAATGCGGGGATCAACGGACTCTGGGCAGCGGTGGATGAAATCACCGAGAAGGATTGGGACAACGTGATGGACGTGAACCTCAAAGGTACCTTTCTCACCGTGAAATCAGCCGTGCCGCTCCTGAAAAAAGGGGGCGGCGCCGTGGTAATCGTGTCCTCAGTAAACGGAACGCGGATCTTCAGTAACGCGGGCGCGAGTGCCTATGCGGCGACCAAGGCGGCCCAACTGGCTTTCGGGCGGATGATGGCGCTGGAGCTGGCCAAGCATGGCATCCGGGTGAACACCGTCTGCCCTGGTTCGATTGACACGAGCATCGACGAAAACACCACCGAACAAGCTCTGGAAAAAGTGCGCGAACCCGTCGCGTTTCCGGACGGGTATATTCCGCTTACCAACGGTAAGCCAGGGACCGCCGTTCAGGTAGCGGAGCTGATCTGGTTTCTCTCCTCGGATTTGTCTGCGCACATCACGGGCGCTGAGGTGTTTATCGACGGAGCGGAATCACTGCTCCTGGGTTAACGGCTTCACTCGACGCTCTCTCGAAACGGGCGGCGATCCCAGACCGCCGCCCGCCACTTCGAGATCAACCAACCAAAGCGGTTAACCGGATTAGAGCGCGGGGCCGCGGCCGGAACCTGACGACTTCCGCTTCGATGCACTTCCGCGCGCGGCGGTTCTGCCAAGCGTGTCTGCCGTCGACGAACGCTTCGTTTTTTCCACGGCCGGAACCGACGGCGTTTCTCCTTCCGCAATCGACGACGTCCGAGCCGATGCAGTCCTGGCCGGAGATTCCTCCGCCCGGCCATTCCCGTAACCCGTGTCATTGCCGTTGCCATTGCCATTGCCGCTCACGTCGCCCGCCGGGTCCGCACCGCCGCCGTGGGGGTTCTCGATGCTGAGCTCCTGCTCGGCTTGGAGCCAATGACGGAGGTCGCACCCATCGGGACAACCTTCCCGGTTCCAAATCTCGTAGGCGCGGCGGGAAATCACGTCGGGGTTGTGGCGCACCGACGAAGGGCTGAAGATGGAGGATAGGTTCATGACTGATCCATCCTACACACAAAAACCTGAGTCCTGAAATCGGACGATTTCCGATCTTTGCTACGGTAACGGACCCGACGGCGAAAACGTCGTTCCCCAACCGCGTCAACTTGCTGCGTTGCCCGCCATCGGGCGCGGTTTTTCAATCTGGGATCGGCAGGCTGGTCAGTGTTTTCCGGACTGGGAGATTTTCATCGCTGGAACGGCTCGACTCACGCCAGGGTGCCGCATTCGCTATCGGCATGCTTTCTCCCGCATGAGACTTCTTCATCGGCTCAACGCTCGATCCCTTCTTCGGTCCGTCGTAACCGCCACGGCACTCGGCGCCATGGCCATGCTGGCCGCCGTGACGCCCGGCTGTCAAAAGGCCCCTATGCCGGCCACCAAGCCCGCCGTTACCGCGACGGTCGCCGCTGCACAGACGTTCCCTCCTTCGGGCGATTGCCGGGCTTGTCACGAGGAGATTTATAAATCCTGGTCCAGCTCACATCACGCCCTCGCGAATCGCGACGTTGACGAGAAACTGGATGCGGATGCCTTTGGGACGATCCAGGAGTTTACTGCGCACGGGATTGCTTACCGCATCGAGTGGAAGGACGGAAAACCGCTCTTTACCGAAAAACGCGAAGGCGCGTCGGCCACGGAAAGTTATATTGCCGACTACGTCCTCGGTCACACTCCGCTGCGCCAGTATGTGGTCCCCATCGGCAACGGGCGCTTCCAAGCCGCGGAATTGAGTTTCGATCCCATCAAGAAGGAATGGTTCAACGTCTTCGGCGACGATCGCCGCCGCCCGGACGAGTGGGGCCACTGGCGTGGCCGCGGCATGAATTGGAACGCGATGTGTGCGCACTGTCACATGACGGGTTACGATAAAAAATATGACCCGCTGGCGGACGTCTACAGAACGACGTGGACGGAACACGGGGTGGGTTGCGCCCAGTGTCACGCCATGCCGGCCGATCATGCGGCGACCGCGAAACCCAAGGTCAACGCCCCGCTCGTCGCCACTGAGATCATCACGGCGAAGCGGCAGCAAGCTCAGGAAACCTGCGCTCCCTGTCATGCTCGCAACGAACTCCTTACGGGCACGGTTCGCCCCGGGGTTCCGTACCACGATCACTATCGCCTGACGCTTCCGACGGACGCGGCCGTGTTTTACCCCGATGGCCAGATGCTCGACGAGAATTTCAACTACACCTCGCTCCTCACCAGCCGCATGGGTGGCAAGGCGGGCGTCACCTGTCTGGATTGCCATGATCCGCACAGCGGAAAAACGATTCTCCCCGTGCAGAACAACGCGCTGTGCATGCAGTGCCACAGCGCACCCGGCCGCCAAAATGCTCCGGTGATCGAGCCGCTGCCGCATTCGCACCACGCGATTGGCAGCACCGGTAACCAATGCGTGTCGTGTCACATGCCGACCACGACGTACATGCAGCGCGACCCGCGCCACGATCACGGTTTCACCAAGCCCGATCCTTTGTTGACGAAAGAACTCGGGATTCCAAACGCGTGTAATCGCTGCCACACCGACAAGTCCGTCGACTGGGCAATCGAGCACACCGAACGCTGGTACGGCCCAAAGCTGGAGTCGCGTCAACGCGAACGAGCCCGCGTCGTGGCGGCAGCCCAAGCGGCCCAGCCTGGTGCCGCCGACAAACTTCTGAGCATGATCGCGTCGGAGGACATCCCCGCTTGGAAAGCCACCCTCACCTTGCTGACGCGCAATTATGCCGCGACCCATCCGGGCGTGCTCGAAGCGGCCCGCACCGCCACCCGCGATCCTGACCCGATGGTGCGGTCGGCCGGTGCGCAGATCATTGCGTCCGTCCCGGGCGAAACGGCCTCGCTG
>CAYVDZ010000171.1:6036-9109 GCA_964450575.1 uncultured Opitutus sp. | reverse complement strand
CCAGTCAGGAAAAGTCTTTCCGGGCTTCGCCAAGGAATGGGCGCCGGATCCGGCGAGCCGCACGGTCTACTATCGGATCAATGAAAGCGCCCGCTGGTCAGACGGCAAACCGGTCACCACCGACGACGTTCTCTTCACCCTCTACCTGTTCCGGTCACCGCACATTCGCGAACCGTGGTATAACGATTTCCATTCGAAGACGTGGGAGCGAATCACCGTGTATGACAAATACACGTACGCGCTGACGCTGAAGGAGCTGCGGCCGGACTTTGTGGTTCGGGCCAGCCAGGGCTTTTATCTTTTCCCCAAACACGCCATGGCGGACTTTGGGCCGGACTTTATCGAGAACTACCAATGGCGCGTCCTCCCGACCCTGGGCGCGTACACGTTGCGCGCTGCCGACATCGACAAGGGCCGCAGTGTCACGCTCACGCGGGTGCAGGACTGGTGGGCGCGCGACCTGAAATTCTGGCGCGGTCGCTATAATCCGGACCGTTATCGCTTGAGCGTGATCCGCGATGTCGACAAGGCATTCGAAACTTTTCTCCGCGGGGACATCGATTTCTACCTGGCGATGACGGCCGTGCCCAAGTACTGGTACGATTTGCTGCCGGATAACCATCCTGATGTTGCCGGCGGCTATATTCACAAGGCGAAATTCTTTAACCGCATTCCCCGCCCGGATTGGGGGCTGTGGATCAACCGCACGAAGCCGCTGCTCGACCAGCCGGACATCCGCAGGGGAATCCAGTACGCCGCCAATTTCGACCTCGTCGCCAACCAGTTCTATCGCGGCGACGCCGTCCAAATGAACACGCGTTCGGACGGCTATTCCTGGCGCACCCATCCGACGCTCTCTGCGCGCAAATTTGACCCCGTCAAAGCCCGCGAATATTTCGCCAAGGCGGGCTTCACCCAGCAAGGCCCTGACGGCATCCTGCGTAATGAGCAGGGCCAGCGGTTGAGTTTCAACCTTTCCACCTATCGCCCCGACATCCGCGACATCATGTCCATCCTGCGCTCCGAAGGCGCCAAGGCGGGAGTGGAGTTCAACCTCGAGGTGCTCGACCAGACGACCGGCTGGAAGAAGGTCCAGGAGAAGGGGCATGATATCGCGCTGATCGCGCTGTCGCGCTCGCCCGAGTTATTCCCGCGTTATTGGGAAATGTATCACGGCTCCAACGCGTTTACCGATGCCTATCTTGGGCCCGACGGGTCGCCCGTTTCGCGCTTCGCCGATGGCAAGCCGAACCCCGCACCCAAGCAGCCGCGCGCCCAGACGAACAACATGACCATGACGTTCATCCCCAAGCTCGATCAGTTGATCGAGGCCTATGATCGCGCGGAAACGCTCGAGCAGATGAAGCTGATCGCCGCGCAGATCGAGCAGGTGATTCATGATGACGCGGCCTGGGTGCCGGGTTGGGCTATTCCGTTTTACCGCCTGGCTTACTGGCAATGGGTAAAGTGGCCAAAAGACTTCAACGTGATGACCAGCCGCAGCGCCGAAGAGTACTTCGTGCACTGGATCGATCAGGAACTGAAGGAAGAAACCCGGGCGGCCAAACGCCGCGGCCAAACGTTCCCACCGCAGGTGCTCACCTTCAGCCAGTACGAGGAAAAGCCCTGAATCCAGTAACCGGATACCGCCAAATCAAACGCCGCGCCCCACCCTGTGGTCTCCGCTTCCTCACCCGCCGCTCCGGACGTCGTTCTCGACGTCCGGAATCTCGCCACCGCCTTCGACACTGATCTCGGGCGCCTCGTCGCGGTCGACGATGTGAGTTTCAAAGTGCACCGCGGGCGCACCCTGGGCATCGTCGGCGAGTCCGGCTGCGGGAAGAGCGTGACGGCCTTTTCCATCATGCGCCTGCTCCCGCAGCCGATGGGAAATATCATTCGCGGGGAAATTATCTTTGAGGGCCGCGATCTGACAAAACTTCCCATTGAGGAAATGCACGCCATCCGCGGCGGTCGCATCGGGATGATTTTCCAGGAACCGATGACGGCCCTGAACCCGGTCCAATCCATCGGCCGCCAACTGAGCGAGGTGTTTCTCCTCCATCGCACCAAGGACCAAGCCGAAGCTTGGCGCCGCAGCACCGAGATGTTGCGGAAGGTCGGCATCCCCGCGGCGGAAACGCGCATGTTCGAGTTCCCGCACCAGCTTTCCGGCGGCATGCGTCAGCGCGTCATCATCGCGATGGCCCTCGCTTGCGATCCCGCTGTAGTCATCGCGGACGAGCCGACCACTGCCCTCGATGTTACCATCCAAGCGCAAATCCTGGAACTGATGCAGGGGCTGCAACGCGAACTCGGCATGGCCATCGTGCTCATCACGCACGATCTCGGCGTCATTGCGGAAACGTCCGACGACGTGGTGGTGATGTATGCCGGCCGCATTGCCGAAACGGGCCCGGTGGACGCACTATTCAACCATCCATCCCATCCTTATACACGCGGTCTGCTCGATTCGATTCCCGTGCTGGAAAACCAGCGGAAGACAAAACTCAACGTGATCGAGGGCATGGTCCCCGGCTTAAAGGATCTTCCTGTGGGTTGCCGGTTTCAAAACCGTTGTCCGTATCGCATCGATAAGTGTTCGGAGCAACCGCCGCTCGAAAGCGTCGGTCCAGGGCACGAAACCGCTTGCTGGCGCTGGCGGGAACTGCCAGCCCGCTGATTCAAGCCCCTATTTATAACGCTGGCATGATTGCTCCCGACACCTCGCCCGCTCCGTTGCTCGAACTCCGCGATGTGCGCATGCACTTTCCGGTGCGCGAGGGGTTGTTCCTGAGCTCCCGGCGCTGGCTCAAGGCGGTGGACGGCGTCACCCTCTCGATTCAACCGGGCGAGACTTTGGGCCTCGTGGGTGAATCCGGCTGCGGCAAGTCCACGCTTGGGAAATGCATCGTCCGGCTTCACCAGCCCACGGGTGGGCAGATCGTGTTTGAAGGCACCGACCTCGCCCCGCTTTCAGCCCGCGCGCTGAAACCCCACCGTCGACACCTGCAGATGGTGTTTCAAGATCCGGTCGAATCGCTGAACGCCCGCCACACCGTCGGCGAAATCG
>CAYVDZ010000171.1:0-6026 GCA_964450575.1 uncultured Opitutus sp. | reverse complement strand
GAACCGCTTGATATTCACCAGATCGGGGATCTGGCCAGTCGCAGGGCGCGGGTGCTCGCGCTTCTGGATAAAGTTGGCCTCCCGGCCGCGGCGGCGGATCGTTATCCCTTTGAATTCTCCGGCGGACAACGCCAGCGTATCGGCATCGCACGCGCGCTCGCCCTGAATCCGCGCCTGCTCATCTGCGACGAGCCCGTGTCAGCCCTCGATGTCTCGATTCAAAGTCAGGTCATCAACCTCCTCCTGGATCTCCAGCGGGAACTGGGCCTCAGTTATCTTTTCATCGCGCACAATCTGGCAGTGGTGAAACATGTCTCCGACCGCGTCGCGATCATGTACCTCGGGCGCATTGTCGAGGTCGCCCCGGCGGACGCGATCTATCGTGAGCCGCGGCATCCTTATACACGCGCATTGTTGTCGGCGATTCCTCGGCCCGTACCGAATCGTCGCCGCGAACGGATCGTGCTTCAAGGCGATGTCCCTTCGCCGATCGACCCGCCGTCGGGCTGTGCCTTTCACCCTCGTTGTCCGTATGCGACCGAACGGTGCCGCGTCGAGGTTCCGTACCTGCGGCCGGTGACTGACAGCCCTGGCCATCTCGTGGCGTGTCATTACGATTTACCTGATCAGGTCGACACCCGGGCGGCGCGTTAACGGCGGGCTGAGTGGGGCAGGGGTTTACGCCGCCGCCCAGAACAGGCTCTGTTCGCCTCGTCTCGTGCCGCAAAACCGGTTCTTCACGTGGATAGGAAATGGAGCTGTCTCGGGTTCATCCTTTGAACTGTGAGAGAAAACGGTTATCTCCTGACTGGAAATGACGACCATGCCGAACCCGGGCTCCATGGATCACGGCGACTCGCCGGAACCTGGGTCGCGCGTCGGTTCAAACCCGGGGGACTCGTTTATTACGCGCCTGCACGAGGCTACACTTGAACTCCTGGATTATGCCACGGTTGCCGAGTTGCTGCCCGCCCTCGTTCATCGCGCGTCCACGCTTTTGAATGTCCGTCGGGCCGAGATCGCCCTTCTGGATGAAGGCGACTTGATCGTTCAGGTGACGTTTCCCCAAGCTTCGCTCCGCGCCCAGGATCGATTGCGGCGGGACGAGCCGGGTCCGGCCTGGGATGCGATCGCCACCCGAGAGCCACTCCTCCTCAATGAATCGGGTGCAAGCGCCTTCACCCGTACGGCGGTGCTACCCATTATCAACGGCGATGAGTGCCTGGGCGTGCTGACGCTTGGTCGTGACGAAACGGATACGCCTTTTACGCTGGAAGAGCTAAAGACAGCCATGCCGTTTGCCCGGATCACCGCTCGGGTCCTGCAAAACGCCGGGCGCCAGGACCGCGCGCTTCACGCCGCGGGCGCCCGCGCTACGGCCCTGCGGGAAAGCGAGGAACGGTTTCATGCGGTCTTCGATCAGAGCCCCTTGGTGATCTCACTGGTGTCACTTTCCGATGGCCGCCTGGTCGAATTGAACCGCGCCGGCCAGACGACCTTTGGTTACTCCCATGCCGAAGCCGTGGGACGCACCTCCGCCGACCTCAATCTTTGGGTCGACCTCGAGCGCCGAAACGCCTATTTCGAGGCATTCAAGACGAACCACCGCGTGAGCGCTTTCGAGGCGCAGTTTCGACGCCGTGACGGCGAGCACTTCACCGTTCTTTGCAGCGGGACCCGGATCTCGATCGGCGGGCGTGCCTATAGCATCAATCTGATCCAGAATATCACTGTCTGGAAAAAAGCCGTGACCGAGGGCGAGCGCCCGGAAGCGGCTCTGCGCGAAAGCGAGGAGCGACTCCGCGTGCTCGCGGAGGTTTCGCCGGTGGGCATCTTCAGCGCCGACCCCGCCGGCCGGACCCTTTTCGTCAACGCCCGCTGGAGCGACTTCGCCGGCGTGCCTGCCTCCCAGGCCTTGACCGGGAGCTGGGCCCTGGCCTTGCATCCGGACGACCGGGACCGCATGCAGACGAGTTGGAACGCGGCCATTCGCACCCATGAAGCATGGGCCGCGGAGTTTCGTTTCCTCCGCCCGGATGACGTCGTCATCTGGCTCGTCGGCCAGTCTCGTCCCCAAAAAAACTCCGGGGGCGAAACCACGGGACACGTCGGCACCATCACCGACGTCACCAGCTTGAAGCGAGCCGAAGAAACGCGAAAGAAACTCGAGATTCAACTTCGACAAAGCAGCAAGATGGAGTCTCTCGGCACGCTCGCCGGCGGCATCGCCCATGATTTCAATAATATCCTGACGGGCACGTTCGGCTTCGTCGATCTCGCCCGGCTCGAACTACCTACGGGCCATCCCGTTCAAGCCTGGCTCGATCGCATTGCCGGATCCTCGCATCGCGCCCGCGATCTCGTGCGACAGATCCTCGTGTTTAGCCGCAAGGACGAAGGTGTGCGGGTAGCCCAGCGCTTACACACTGTAGTAAACGATGCACTGCGGATGTTGCGCTCGATGCTGCCGCCCATGGTGAGCCTCGAGGCGCGGATCAGCACGTACACGAGTCCCGTCCTCGCTGACACCACGCAAGTGCAGCAGATCATCCTCAACCTCTGCCCCAATGCGTGGCACGCCATGGAGCCTCGGGGCGGCCGGATCATCGTTACGTTGGATAGTTGCAGCTTAACCAAAGACGAAGCGGCGCAACACCCGGAGTTGCGGGCCGGCCCGTGGGTGCGACTCTCAGTCGCGGACAACGGCTGCGGGATGGACGCATCCGTATTGGAGCACATCTTCGAGCCCTTCTTCACCACCAAGGAAACCGGCGCCGGCACGGGCCTGGGACTCGCGGTGGTGCACGGAATCGTGCAATCGCATCAAGGAGCAATTCTCGTTCAGAGTTCACTTGGCGTGGGTTCCACGTTCGAGCTCTACTTTCCTCCGATCGCCGCAGAAGAAGGTCCGGTGGACCGAAAACCACTCGCCCTCACGTTCGGGCATGGCGAGCGGATCCTAGTGGTCGACGATGATCCGGTGAGTGGGTTTGCCATCGAAAAACTGATCGAGACCCTTGGCTACCGCCCACGGCGCTTCGTTCGACCGGAAGATGCGCTGATTCATTTCACGGAGAATCCGATGCAGTACGACATGGTCATAACAGACCTCGCCATGCCGGGGATGAATGGCGCCGAGTTAATGGAGCACCTCATCCGCGTACGCCCCTCAGTTCCGATTATAGTGATTACCGGTTATATTGAACCAGCGCGCGTCCACGCGCTCGAAGGATCCGCGGCCCGGGCCGTCCTCCACAAACCCGTTGTCCGCGCCGAACTCGCCGCCGTAATCGCGCTTCACCTGCCGGCAGACGAGTGACCAGCGGTGCGGCGGAGACGGATTGCGTCCGCCCGCGCAGGGTTGGGGGAGTCTCCGCCCGATTCTTAATCGGCGTCTCACCGGGATGCCGGCACGGACTCCCTTCACGCCATCCGCCCGCCCCATGACTATAAACTCCAGGAACCGATTCCTCCAAACCGGCGCCAATGTCACGTAATACGTGACATTGGCGTGGGCGGCGACTTCCGTCGCTTGCGCGTTGGCATCCAGATTGGGCACTTGGAATCCACCTTGCCGCTTGCTCCCGCGGGCCGGACCCACCTATAGTTCGCCCCGGTCGCGTGGCCGTCGCAAAGCACGGGCTCGCAAGCACGGAAGCGGACACTCACTGAGCTTAGCCAAAGGAAAGATGCCACGCACGCTACGTGCGCCGCCAAGCAAACGGAGACCGCAGTACGTTACAGCCGTTCGACGGTCACCGTAGTCGCGCCTTTGGCGGGGCCGCGCTCGTAGGCGAGCACTATGCCTTTTCCGCCCGACAGCGCTACGGCCGAGGGAAACCGCGCATCGCTCGCGTGCTTCGCCGGCTCGGAGCCGTGCAGGCTGGCGAGCGACACCAAGTCGGCCCCTTGCTGCCAAAACACCAGCGACGGTGCGCTGCCGGGGTGAACGGCGACGGGTTGTTTGCCTTTGCCGAGACTCATCTCGGCGCCTTCACCGCGGCTGATGAACACCTCGCCGTTGCGCTGCCAGACCGCGCCGAAGTGCCCACCGCCGAGCGCCAAAATCCGACCGCCGTCCATCGGGCAGCCGACAATTTTCCAAGTGCCTTCGCCGAGCTTGCGCACGGCGGAGAACTGCTTCGCGCCTTTCGCGCGCGTGGACATCCACATATCGCGCGAACCTTCGATGGAGTTGCGCCACATGACGGCGAGATTGCCATCGGCATCGAAGAGCGCGCTGGGATGGCAGCACTCGCAGATCGACTTGTCGGGCGAGCGATAGACCTGTTCGTTCTTCGCCCACGTGCGACCGCCGTCTTCCGACGCTGCGCCCCACAGCTCAGTCTTGCCGTTGCGCAGATCGAGCCACGTGACGAACAACTGGCCATCCGGGGCGCCGGCGAGATCGTGCAATCCTTCGCGCGCGCTGGTGGGCACTTCGTTGATCGTGCTCGGCGCGCTCCAGGTCCTGCCACCGTCGGTCGAGGTGAATGCGAGCAGTTCATGCGCAATGATCGTTACGGTGAGTCGATCCCCGTGCGCGACAATGCGTGGCCCGCGTCGCATTCCGAGCATCAGCTTCGACACGCTCGCAACCTTGCTCGGTTGAGAAAATGTCGCGCCTCCGTCCCGGGAGGAAACGACGAACACGTCGCCGGAACGACCTTGCGGTTGATGGCCCTGATGTTTCTGGCCATCGGCGTGGGCGACCGGCGGCGCGTCACCGGCCTGGCCATACACCATCCACACGCGGCCATCCGAGCCGAGGGTGAGTTGCGGCTGAGCGGCGTTGGCAATCTCCGTTCCTGAAGCGGGGGCCCGCGCAAAGCAGACGAGCCCAAGCGCGACGGTAATGGCGAAAGCGGAGAAGTAACGGAATTGATTCACGAGGTGAGTTAATGAGACGGCACGAGCAGTGCAATCGCGCTCGCGACCCGTTTCAGGAGGTGCGCTCCGACGCCTCGCCCGGAGTGCGCTGCCGCTGGCGGCGGAACGGCATCGAGAGGAGCGAAACCAGATTTAACCCGGACGCATCGCGATAATCCGTCACGCCGACGACGATTTTCTCCTGCGGCACATTCAGCCGCTGCGTGCGACGCAGCCGGTCCCAAAGTAAACAGCGAGGCTCCGGAAATTCGAGTCGTTGCTGTTGGTCGAGAATGGCATAACTTTACATGGTTATTTTAAAGTTCGCGGTCGGGCATGGCACATCGGACCGGCGCTGCGAGCACCGCAGCGATGCCGGGAATCACGAGCGGGCGTGGCTTCATGAGCGCGAGAGAGGTCATGGCTTGCCGCCCGGCGTGGAGATGCGCCACCCGCGGCGCCGCCCTTTCTCACAGCGGCCAGAAATGGAGCAGCAGTGGAATGCTGATGGCGATGACGAGGATTTCGAGCGGCAGCCCGAGTCGCCAGTAGTCGCCAAAGCGAAGCCCGCCCGGCCCGAGAATCAACGTGTTGTTTTGATGTCCAATCGGCGTGAGAAAGGCGCACGCTGCGCCGATCGCCACCGCCATCAGGAACGAATCGGGCCGGGCCTGGAGCTGGCCGGCCGTACTGATGGCGATCGGACACATCACGGCTGCCGTGGCCGCATTGTTCATGAAGTCGGAAAGGGTCATCGTGATCACCAGGATTAATCCGAGCCCGATAATCGCGCTGCCCTGTGCGACGTTGTCCATGAGAATGCGGGCCACGAGATCCGCGGCCCCCGTGGTCGCCATCGCCCCGGCCACGGGAATCAACGCCGCCAGCAACACGATGACGGGCCAGTCCACCGACTCGTAAATCGTCCGCGGGGAGACCACGCGGAAGGCCATGCAGGCGAGCACCCCGGCGGCGAATGAAACGGCCGCCGGCAGGAGTCCAAACGCCGCGCCGCCGATCGCCATCCCCATGATGATCGTGGCGATCAGTGCCTGCCTCTTGTTGGGGATCACGAGGGCGCGCTCCGCCAGCGGTACGCAGCCGAACTCGTTGGAAAAGGTCATGATCGCACCCGGCCGGCCTTGCATGAGCAAGAT
>CAYVDZ010000170.1:0-9125 GCA_964450575.1 uncultured Opitutus sp. | reverse complement strand
CACCATCCATCAGCACATGCCGATGTTTCACATGGAGCACTGTGTGTTCTGCGCCTTTCTCTCCAGCGGCAAGGACTACCGGGACTGCGGTCGTCCCTGCGACAAACATCGGGTGGCGTTGCGCGACCGGGTCGGAGCCGAGTTGCCGCTCAAGGCCGATGCCGGGTGCCGAAACACCGTATTCAATAACCGGGCACAATCAGGCGCGGAGTACGTGGGGCGCCTGGTCGAGCTCGGAGCGCGCAGCTTCCGGGTGGAGTTTGTCAACGAGTCCGCCGACGACGTGCAGCGGACCTTGCAGCGTTATGATCAATTGCTGCGAGGTGAGATCACGGGCGCGGGGCTGTGGCGCGAGTTGAAGCTGTTGAACCAGCTCGGGGTCACGCGCGGTCAGATGGAAGCGACCCCGCAGGTGATTCAGCGCAAACGTTGAACCAACCATCGCGGTTCGACGCCTGCCCCAACCGGGGACCAATCAAGGCCCGGGACCGGGCGCAGGAGCCGAGGCCGCGGACGCGCGGAACGAGTGCATCACCTGCAAAACGACGGGGAATGCGGCAAGCAACGTTCCCAGCCAGCCTTTGCCCGTGCTGGCGGATCGACGGGGACGACCGAAGACTTTGCGCAATGCGAACAAAGCCAGGGGAAAACCCGCCACCTTCAGCACGGGCAAAAATTGCCTCCAAAGCTCCCAAGCGCGATCAGCCAAGGCTACGGGGCGGGCGAGCTCGGTGGCCGTGGCCACGCACTCCATCCGCCGCAGGGTGATGCGCGTCTGCACGCGGAGTTTACGTTCCGCCAGTTCAACTAATTGTTCGTCCGCAAACATGCCCGATCCTCCCGCAATTCGCGAAGCGTGGCCGAAAAAGGTTTCGGCTGACGCTGCAGAAAACGACGAAACGCGAGCACCACGACGATCCAAGCCGCGAGGTACGCACCAGCGAGACTGACCACCACCGCGATACGGGCCGTTTCCCAAAAGATAACGACCAGGACCAGACTGACGAAAATGACGACGAGCAGAGAGAGAAACATAATCGCACCGAGCCAGATCAAGAGCTGGATCAGGCGATGTTTTTCTTCCTGCAGTTCGACGGAGAGCAACTCGATGCGGTCATGGACCGAACCCATGAGCGCATCGACAAACTCGCGCAGTGACCCAAGCAAGCTGGACGGACCTGGGGTGCGCGTTTCCATGGGCAGATCAGGAGCCGTTGCGACGGATCAGCGCCCCGAGCAACACGCCAATCCCAAGGGCGATCGCGAGTGATTGATAAGGGTGCTGGCGGATCGTTTCGTCGGTGTATTTTGCACCGGCCACGACGTTGGTACGGGCGCGCGCATAGACGTCATTCAAACGCTCCCGCGCGGACTCAAGGCGCTCCTTGATGTCGGTGAGTTTTCCCGGCGACTGATCAGATACCGGCCCTGCGATCATGGCCTCGGCTTCGGCCATGAGACGGCTGATATGTTCAATGAGCTGTTCGGGCGTTTCTGCCGTGTTCGTATCGTGGCGATTGTTCATAGCGTAAATTTGACCGAGGTTTTTAGGGTGGGAGAAGCTGCGTGCTCGGGTACCGGAAAGACCGCGAATGAGTACGCCGGGCGGATTTGACACCGCAACTCCAGTTTCGTGCGTAGCTTTACGAAAAAAAGAACGGAGTGCAACCCCCGGCCGCAGACCGCCGACTTCGATCGCAGGAAAATACGGTCTCATTTCTTCGCCCCCCCTGCCACGCCGAACAATCGAGTCCGTTCCATGGGAAGATTAACGAGGGATTACAAAGGAGAACTCACTGCCTTCACCTTCTTTGCTCGTGCACGAGATTGCGCCGCCGTGGGCCACGACAATCTCACGCGCAATCGCGAGTCCGAGACCGGCTCCGGTGCGTTGCTCTTGATTCGGCGCGCGATAAAAACGCTCGAAGATCCTTCCCAAACTATCAGGCGAAATTCCGGAACCCTGGTCGCGCACGCTGAAGCGAATGAAACCATCTTCTTCAGGCGCCGCACTGAGCGTGATGAATCCGCCCGCGACCGTGTATTTCGAGGCATTGGTGAGCAGGTTCATGAAGACATGGCGCAGTCTCCCTTCATCCACCATGAGCGTCGCTCCACTGAGTTCCGGTGCAATCACCACGGCGAGCCGCTGTCCGGCCGCATCCACAAACGGATGCGCATCGCCAGCGATGCGGCGCATCAGGGCGGAGATCCCGACTTCACTTCGTTCGAGCGACGAGGCTCCCCCTTCAAGCCGCGTGAGGTCCAGCAACGAATCCAGAATCCGGAGCAGACGATCTGCATCGCCGCGCGCGTCCTCGAGTAGTTCCCGCTGTTGTTGCGACAGCGCCGAGAGATTCTGCTCGAGGAGCAAATACAACGCCATGCGAAGACTCGTCAGAGGCGTCTTGAGCTCATGGCTTACCGTGCCCACCAGGTTCGTCTTCGCGTCGTCCATCAGCCGGAATTTAGTGACGTCCTGCAGGATGATGGCCGCGCCATTAAACTCCGTGAGCTTATCGCCCACTGCGAGAATACGGGGAAGATAATGCCGATCCTCGCGGCCGACTCGAAACGTTACCGTCCGACTGTAATCAAGGGGCAGATAGTGCTCCCCGCTATCGAGCACCGCCTTTAACGGCCCGGCGATTTCGAGGGGAAACCCGTGCGCGAACTCCGGGATTTGGGCAAAGGCCTCCGCCGCCGGGTTGCGAACTTCCTGGGTGCCGTCCCGCCCGACCACGAACACCGGATCAGGCGCGGACGTTAAGGTTGCCTCCATGGTGCGCTGCGCGCGCAAGACCCGCGCGAGAGTTGCATCACGATACGCGCGGAGTTTGCCCGCCATGGTGTTGAAAGCGCGCGCGAGCTGACCCAACTCGTCCCGCGACAGCTCCGGCACTTCCCGATCGAGATCGCCGTCGCCCAAAGCTACCGCCGAGGCAGTCAACGCCTGGATCGGCTGAAGCAAGGAAGCCGCCAGCCGCCAAGCGAGGACGAGAGAGAGGAGAAATCCGCCTGCGATCGTGATGAGCATCACGCGTTGAGTGGACTCCGCGAGTTCTTCCACTCGTTCCGCCGTACTTTGCGCTGCAGCGGCATCGTGTTTTGTAAGATTATCGAGTGCGATGTGGACCGCGACGTTGGCGTTACTGTTCTCCACGATGCGGTCCATCGCCATGTTGAAGTCGCGACTTCCCCCGGTGCTGGCCTCGAGCAGCAAACGCTCGCCACGTTCCTTCAATTTGGTGAACTGCATGTCCACTTCCGCCACGAAGGCTGCCCGTGCGGAACCGGCGGACATCGCGGCCTGAGTCATCAGTTCACGCATGAATGCGCTCCGGTGCTCATCAAAGGTGCGTCGTTCGGCGTCGCTGAGCGGGAACTGCGCAAGCGCACTGGTCATCAACGTAGCCGAGGTCCGCATCTGCTGGCCGGCGACGACCGCCCGATAATTGTTCACCAGATCACGCGACAACGAACCCGCCAGATCGCGACACACGTGGATGGCATATCCGCCGGTGGCAATAATGAGCAGCAGTAGTGGCAGGATCCCAAGATAGAGGCGAGTACGAAGCATGTGCGGACGTCGCGGCGCTAACCGCGGCGGTGGCGGCGAGGGAGGGGCGAAATGAGGCTTGCCCGGAGAAAGTTCGCCGGAGGTGATATCGCCATCAGAGAAGCCCGAGTTTCTGCCGCTTGCGATAGAGCGTCGCGGGATCGATTCCAAGCGTACGCGCCGCTTCCTCGAGATTACGCGAGAGGGCGAGAATGCGGCGAATATGTTCAGCTTCGAGAGCATCGATCGTGACCCGGGAACCGACCGCGATGCCCACCTCTGGTTTCAACGCAAACTCTTCAGGCAAGTCGCACAGTTCGATGGTTTCGCCGCCAGCCAGAATCACGGCGCGCTCGATCACATTTCGTAACTCCCGGAGATTACCCGGCCATTTGTAACCGGCGAAGGCGGCCGACACCGTCGGGGAAAAACCCGTGACACGCTTTGAAAGCCGCGCGGAAAAAAATTTCCGGTAGCCTTCGGCAAAGCGCACCAAATCGGCCGGTCGGTCGCGCAAGCCCGGCAACGTGACGCTGATCACGTTGAGCCGATAGAAAAGATCCTCGCGAAACTTTCCCCCCCGGACGTCATCCGCGAGATTGCGATTCGTGGCGGCAATGACGCGCACATTGGCGCGGCGGACCTTGGACTCACCGATTCGTTCGTATTCCCGCTCCTGCAGCAAACGCAGCAGCTTCGGTTGAATCTCAAGCGGCATTTCTCCAATCTCATCGAGGAATAACGTCCCCCCATCCGCGGCTGCGACCTTCCCCATCGTATCCGCCACCGCTCCGGTGAAGGATCCCTTCACGTGACCGAATAGATCACTCTCGAGTAATTCGCGCGAGAGGCTGGGACAGCTGACCGTGACAAACGACGCGTCGCGCTGACTGCTGCGTTTATGAATCTCGCGTGCGAGGACACTCTTACCCGTTCCACTCGGCCCAAGAACCAGGATGTTGGCGGGCGTATCGGCGGCCTTGAAGGCGATCTCAATCGCGAGCCGCGTGCCGGGCTCGCTCGACTCAAGATCGACCGGTGGGGATTCGGCCGCGAGGTCGTTCTCCAAGGATCGCACGCGGGTCTGCAAAGCGCGCGTTTTTTCGATTTTCGCGAGAATGCCCCGAATTTGATCCGGCGTGAACGGCTTCGGGATAAAATCGAAAGCGCCTTTGCGCATCGCTTCGACCGCCGTGGCGATGTTCGCATAGGCGGTGAACATGACGACGATCAGGGTCGGCTGCGCCTTGAGAAGGCGACCGAGCACTTCGAGACCGTCGTCGGCACCGAGCTTCAAATCCAAAAACACGACGTCATACGCCTCCTCCTCGATCGCTTTCATCGCGCGGGCCGCGCTGGGCGCTTCAGAGGCTTCGTGGCCGGCCGTTTCGATGGCGATGCGCGTGGTTTTCCGAATACCAGCCTCGTCGTCGACGATCAAAATTCGCATGGAGAAGAAGGAAGAACAACAAGTAACGCGACGTGGAGACAAAAACAAGGCGGGGTCGCTTGCGCGACCCCGCCAGGTCCAGCTTCAACTTTACAATCCCGAGGGCTAAGCCCACGCGAATTGTTACCCCAATTGACCGATCCAGTTTCGTGCGGTTCCGCGCGGCGAAATATATTTTCTGCGTCGGGGTGAAAACTGCATTGCCAGCTTCGACCCGAGGCCGGAGCCGTGCTCGGCGAGCTCCCGCCTAACGATCGAAATCCATCAACACCAGACTGACTCGGACTCTGCGGGGAACTTAAAGCTTTTGATTTATAAAAGATTACAGCGGATATCAGGGATGGCACTCCACGCCTCAACGCGGAGAAAGCGTCGCCACAAGCGCGCTCTGATCACGCTCAAAAGCAAGGCTCGCGCCCGGTCCGGAAATCCTCCGGTGCCATCTTCAGGAGCTCAGGATCTGCCTCCACGGATCCTTGTGCCCAACCCCAGAGCGGTTTTCTTGTGTCGATCTTCGATTCAGAGTCAGCTAGCCCCTCACTTGAACCATGCCGATACCCGCCACCATCAGCCCTCCCGTGCTTGCCTCGTCGCCCAGCAAGTTAACGGACCTGGAGATCAAAGATGCTCATCTCATCTTCGACTCGGTGTGGCAGGACTTGCAGTCTGACTTTGGTCGGGAAAACCTGCGTTTTCCCAAAGAGATAATCCTGCTCGGTGGCGCCCCGGGCGCCGGCAAGGGCACGAACACCGAATTTATTACGAAGACGCGCGGCCTGACCTGCCCACCCGTCGTCATGAGCGCATTACTCGACTCGACTGAGGCCCGCTCACTCAAGGACGCAGGCAACATGGTCGGCGACCGCGAGGTCGTTCGCCTCGTGCTCCGTCAGCTTCTCCATAAAGAATATCAGGACGGCGTTATCCTCGACGGCTTTCCGCGCACCAATGTGCAGGTCGAGTGCTTGAAACTGCTCGTCGATAAGATGCACGCGCTACGACGGGAGTTTTATCACACCCCGTTGAGCATCTATTTCCGCCAGCCCACGATTCACATCATGGTGCTCTTCATCGACGAAAAGGAGTCGATCGCACGGCAGTTGAAACGGGGGCTCGAAACGCAGCTGCATAATGACGAGGTGATGCGCACCGGTGTCGGCGAACTCCATGAAGACCGACCGACCGACCACGACGAGGCGCTGGCCCGCCGCCGGTACCGGGTTTTCAAGGAGCAGACGTGGGAGGCGCTGCAGTCGCTGAAGGAAATTTTCCACTACCACTTCATCAATGCCCAAGGATCATTCGAAGAGGTGGAGCAGAACATTCTGCGCGAACTCGAGTACCAGAGCACACTCGAGCTCGATCCCCGCACCGTCGATCGGCTCCGCGGCGTGCCGGTCGCGAGCGAGATCATTGTCGGCGCCCGGCAGGAATTGGTAAAACGCCTTGATGCCTACGAACTGGAACACAGCGACCTTTTTGCCAAGGTCACGTCGTTCATCGAGAAAAAGGTTATCCCCATCGTCCTGCGTCACGCGATCTCCGGAGTGGCTCTGATCAACACGGAAGATGCGGTACTCGGCGATCCTCTCGCTCTCGCCATGCTCATCGACGTGTTTTCCGAGCGCGGTTATCACGCCGTGGTCGACATCCACAAAATCGAAATTCCGGAGCAGGTCGACCTCAAGACCGGCGCGATCCGTTGTCGGACCAAGAAAGTCTTCCGAATCCAAATTCGCTTCCAAGGGTCCGAAATCCGGCGCGGATAACAGCTCGGCGTCCGGAGTCGCAAACCCGGGCGTGGCGGGATCCACGGTAAAACGGTTTGAGCGCAAAAACCCGCCGGGGACGATCAGCCGCAGGGCTTCGTTTCGGGTTTCGGTCGTGTCGCCGCACTTCCCTGCTTAAACCACGACCAATTGAATGCCTTCCCGAGATCAATCAGCTGTTGCGCAGTTAAGGGTTTCATCAGGTAGGAATTAGCGCCGAGACTATAGGAGCGACGCACGTCCGAGGCCTCGTTCGAGGACGTGAGAACGACCACGACCAGACCCTCAAGCTGAGGTTGCTCGCGAATCCATGCCAGAACCTCGTGGCCCGACATCAGGGGCAATTTAAGGTCGAGGAACATGATCGCCGGCAACGGGCACTTCTGTCGGTCATTAAACGGTCCCACGCCCGAAAGGTAATCCACCGCCTTTGCCCCTGTATCCACGATGATAATCGGGTTGCCCACGCCGGCGGACGCCAAGGCCCGCCGCAAGAGGAAGACGTCATCTTCATTGTCTTCTACCACTAGAATCGCGCTGTCTTCGGTCATGTGTTTGAGAAACCCGCGAAGGCGTTTCAGCACGCTCAATGGGCGTCTTCAACTTTGCCAGCAGGAACCTTGATCATAGCACGAAACGTTCCCTTGGAAAATAGGCGCGATCCCCGCCAAAACTGCGGAAATACCCCATAGACCGTAACCCGGCGGCTCGATCCTCGCCCCGGAACCCGGCTCGAACTTCAGACCATCCCTTATCAACTTATTCGTAACGCAGCGCTTCAATGGGATCGAGTGAGGCGGCTTTCCACGCGGGATAGAATCCAAACCCAATCCCGATGGCCGAACACACCAGCAATCCCGCGCTGGCCCACCCCCACGGAAATACCGCGGTCGCACTCAGCACTTTCGCCGCAATATTCCCCCCGACCACACCCACCATCACACCGGCCACTCCTCCCGCCAGCGAAAGCACCACCGCCTCCAGAAGAAACTGCATCAGGATATTTCGCTTCTTCGCTCCGATGCTCTTACGAATGCCAATCTCCTTCGTGCGCTCCGTCACACTCACGAGCATGATGTTCATCACGCCGACCCCCGACGCCAACAACGCGATCGCGCTGATCACAAACGCCCCAATCGCCACGATCCCGGCAATCTTGTTGAACGCCTCGATCAACGACTCATTCGAAAACACTTCGAAGTCGTTTCCACTCTCCGGCTCAAGACTGCGCACCCGGCGCATCATGCCAATCGCCGTGTCCAGCGTCCGCGCCAGCGACTCCTGATCAACCGCTTGCACGTTGAGGCCAATGGATTGAAAGGTGCGCCCATACGTCTCCAAATACTGCGTAATTGGTGTGATCGCATTAATGTCCGCGTTATCGCCAAACGCGGTGCCTTTCGAGGCCAGCAAGCCCACGACCGTGTAACTCTGCCCGTCGATTCGCACCACGCGGCCCAGCGGCTCTTCATTGGGAAAAAGCCGGCTCACAATATCACTGCCCAATAATACAACCGACCGACCAAACTCCACGTCGTCCGGCTGCAAATTCCGCCCTGCTGAGATCTCGTAATTGCGGCTTGTAATAAAATTCTCGTCACTGCCGATCAGTCGAATGTTGGGATTCGTCCGCTGATCGAGATAGAGCACGCGTCGACCACCCCGCCGCAGCGAAAGGCTCACCTCCGCCTCCCCCGCCATCAATTCCTTGAATACCGTTGCCTGCGTATAGGTTATATCCGCCCGGTTTCGAAATCGCATCCGCGGATCCGAGAAATTAATCGCTGGGAACTTGGAAATCTGAAAGCTGTTTGCACCCAGTACATTCAAACCGGACTCAATCGACTCGCGTAATCCGGTGATGACGGTCATCACGCCAATTACCGAGAACACGCCCACCGCGATCCCCAGCATCGTGAGCGCTGAGCGCAGCTTGTTCGCCGCCAGCGACGATAAAGCCAGACGAAGGGTTTCGGTGAAATTCATAGTCGATCAGGAGCGGGTGGCGAAGCGTGGGTCGTGAGGAGTCAACAGCGAAGAGTACGAGCTAAGCAGTGTATATGGTAATGAGACGCCAGCGTGATAAGAAGCACCGTGTTCCAAATGTTCGCTGCTCGCTCCTTACTCCGAGCCAGTTCATTCATAGCGCAGCGCCACCACAGGATCGAGTTTGCTCGCCTGCCACGCCGGGGCAAAACCGCTAAATATTCCCGTCAACACCGAGATCGACAGGCCCACGAGCACGAGGCTCAGCGAGAACACGAGCGGAAACGAGGGCGCCACCAGCGCGACGAGTTGCGTCAACCCAGCCGCCAGCGCCAGACCGACAACCCCGCCCACAAAACAT
>CAYVDZ010000169.1:1254-9151 GCA_964450575.1 uncultured Opitutus sp. | reverse complement strand
GGGAATCTCCCGGCGTGCGAACCGTTTGGGGCGGACGTGCGCGTCGGTTCCTCAACGATGCGGGCGCGGTTTGCGGTGCGGGCGAAAGGCGGCAGTGCGAGTACGATGGTGTTCGGCCTGTTGCCGTCGGCCTTTTCGCGTCATCGGTGGAGGGTGGTGCATACTGGTAAAGTGGATACGGCTGTCCGGTGATGAGAGAACGTTGTGACGGTCAAGTTGTTTAGCGCACGGGCTCCGCCGGTCGTGACACGTGTTTCAATACTTCACCGGATTGAGCGGTGCTGGCGTCGACCGCGATGTCGCCCAGCGAGAGAATGCGAACAAGCCGGTGATCACGCGACGCGACCGGCACGCGGCGGATCTGATGCTCCTTGAGAACCTCCAGGGCTTTTTCGACGTTCTGGTCGTCGTAAACGAAGAAAACGCTGGGCGTCATCACTTCCCGCACTTGCGTGTCCGCAGGGGGCCGCGCGGCGGCGGCGGCCCGGATCGTGATGTCGCGATCCGTGATCATGCCAAGCACCGCCGAGCCTTTCAACACCGGCAAGATGCCGACGTCCAGTTCCCGCATCAGGCTGGCAGCGTCGACCAGAGAGTCCTCGGGTTGCTCCCATCGCACGCTGGGCGTCATGATTTCCCGAATCTTCATTCAGCCTCACCGTACCACGATAGCGCCGAGGAAACATCGGGTACCTCGCGGCAAGCGGGCTGGGAGAATCGCCGACCACCTCAGTGTCCAACGATGGCGCTTCGAGTGATGTCGGTTCTTCGTTCGTCCGCAACCGCTTGGCTAACGCGACGGACTGGGGGCGGTGGCCGGATCCGGCGTGGGCCGGCGAATGCCTGGAAGAACGAATTTTTCGATCTCATCCACCGTGAGCATCGCGTTGGCCAGCTGGAAAACGGTCCGCACGTCCGAGGCGATTGGGTATTTGCCAAAATAGGTTTTCGCGCCCAAGGCATAGGCTTTGTCGACGTCGCGTGCGTTCGTCGAGGAGCTGAGCACCACGGTGAGCAGCCGCCGCAGGCGTGGCTGACTGCGGATCCAGTCGAGGACCTGAAACCCGTCCGTTCCAGGCATTTTCAAATCGAGGAAAAGGAGGAGCGGCAAAGTGTGGGCGCCCTGCGCCAACTTGTCTTTCAGGTAATTGATGGCGTGATCGCCGTTCTCCATGACGTCGATCTGGGTCTTGATGCCGGCCTTCGCGAGGGCGTGTTGGGTGAGCGCGACGGCGTCGGGATCATCATCGACGATCAATATAGGTCTCGTGCGAGGTATAGTCACGGGTGCGGGTTTCCGTCTCCAGGCATGTTGCAGTGTAAAAGCTCTTTGACGACGTCGCCCAGTTCCCGCCACCGGAACCAGGGGAGCACGTAATCGACCCCCGCCGCCCGCGCCGCATTTTCCAAATCCTCCATGGCCGTGCGCATCACGATCGGCATCTGAAGGTCCCTTTCTCGAATCTTCCGTACCAAGGTGAGTCCGTCCATCCACGGCATGCGATAATCGGTGATCACCGCCGTATAATCATGCTGCCGGAGAAGATCGAGGGCTCCTTGTCCGGATTGCACCTGATCAACGATCGCCTGAGGGAAAACCGTCTGTAAATTCCGCCGCGCCAGGAAGGTGCTGTCGGCGTCGTCATCAACAATGAGAAAGCGTTCGGGCATGAGTGGTAAGTGGACTTTCGCCTACGCCACTCCTAAACGCGCGGCAGGGCGCTAGAGCAAAATCATTCCGTGTTTTTGCCTCCCGAAAGGCCCATGGGAAAATTACCGATTGAAAGATAATTATTTGCGATTTAATGACTAATGAAGCGATCCCGACCTGAATCGACCGAACCAGGCCCCGTCGACCCGGGGTGAAAAAGGACGGAGAGCAAGGGGCAACGCTCTGCGCACGCTCAGCGAGTCTGGGTGGAAGCTTGCGGTCAAATTTTCCGCCGTTTGATTTAGTGGCGTGGCCAAATCTGAAGAAGCACCCAAGATCATTTTCTCGATGCTCGGCGTCTCGAAGAAAATCGAACGCAAGGAGATCCTGCGGGATATTTCCCTCTCGTTTTATTATGGCGCCAAGATTGGCGTCCTCGGGCTCAACGGCTCGGGCAAATCCTCGTTGCTCCGCATTCTGGCCGGGCGCGACCACGAGATCGATGGTCGCGTGCATTTTGAACCGGGTTACAACGTGGGATTTTTGGAACAGGAACCGCATCTGACGGCGGGCATGACGGTTCGCGCGGCGGTGGAGGAAGGCGTGAAGCATCTGACGGATCTCACAGCGGCGTATGATGCGACGTGGGACGAGTTGAATGACGCGGCCGCAGACGCGAGGGACGCGATCATGACGAGGCAGGGAGAACTGCAGGAGAAGATCGATGCCTTGGGCGCTTGGGACGTGGAGCCACAGGTCGAGATGGCCATGGATGCGCTGCGGTGTCCACCGGGGGATCAGTTGGTCGACAAGCTCTCCGGGGGCGAGCGTCGCCGGGTCTCGCTGGCGCGGTTGCTGCTGCAAAAGCCGGCCATTCTCCTGCTGGATGAGCCGACCAATCATCTGGATGCGGAGAGCGTGCACTGGCTCGAGCAGCATCTCGCGCGGTATGCCGGGACCGTGATTGCGGTGACGCATGATCGCTACTTTTTAGATAATGTGGCCCAGTGGATTCTGGAGCTCGAGCGGGGGCATGGGATACCGTGGAAGGGGAATTATTCCTCCTGGCTCGAGCAGAAGCAGCGGCGTCTGGCGGTCGAGCAGCGGACCGAGGATCGCCGGCAGAAGGCAATGGCGCGTGAGCTCGAGTGGATTAGGCAGAGTGCCAAGGCGCGGCAGGCGAAGTCGCAGGCGCGCATCAACGCCTACGAGACGATGTTGAAGGAAAACGTCGCCGAGAAAGAGCGGGAGTTCGAAATGCTGATACCTCCGGGGCCGCGGTTGGGCGGACTGGTGGTGGAGGCGCGCGGGCTGGCGAAGAGCTATGGCGAGAACCTGTTGTTCGAAAACGTGGAGTTTTCGCTGCCACCAGGCGGCATCGTGGGCGTGATCGGCCCCAATGGCGCCGGCAAGACCACGATGTTCCGACTCATCACGGGGGCGGAACAGCCCGATGCCGGCACGTTGCGAGTGGGCGACACCGTCAAGATCGCCCACGTCGATCAGTCGCGGGACTCGCTCCCCGACAAGGCCACGATTTGGGAAGCGATCAGTGACGGCGAAGAGATCATGCGGATGCCTGGACGGGAAGTGAACTCGCGGGCGTACTGCGCCCAGTTTGGTTTCACCGGTGCCGACCAGCAGAAGAAGGTGGGGGTACTCTCAGGCGGTGAGCGTAACCGGGTTCACCTCGCGCGCCTGCTGAAGAGCGGCGCCAACTTGATCCTGTTGGACGAGCCGACCAACGACCTCGACATCAATTCGATCCGCGCGCTGGAAGATGCGCTGACGAATTTCGCCGGTTGTGCCGTCGTCGTGTCGCATGATCGTTGGTTCCTCGATCGGGTTGCGACGCACATCCTGGCTTTTGAAGGCGATAGCACCGTGCAGTGGTTCAATGGAAACTACTCGGCCTATCTCGAGGATTTTCGTCGCAGGAAAGGCAAGGAGGCCGATCAACCCCATCGCATCAAGTACCGGAAACTCGCACGCGGCTGACGGGGGGGGCCCGCGAAGGTTCCCGGACCGGACGAGGCTCGACGCGAACCCGCTTTCTGGATTGCGAGACTAGGCTTGAACCTGAGCCGCGCTTTTCCGCTGGGTTCGCAAACACGTGTTCGGGTTGCAGGTAGACGACTAACGCCACCGGGCGAACGTTCAAACGTGTAATTGAAATCTGGTGTCATGCGGCCGTCATGCGACGGCCCTTGCCCGCAGGTCCGGGAGCTTTACGAGCAGTGGACCGCTCCGGCCCTTCATCGGGCTGCCGTCAGACGACTTCCACCAAGCGGCCGGGCTCAGGCGGCGGCCACTTCGCGAGGTTTCACCTCCCGGGCGATGCGGGCGCCAAGTTCGCGTTGGGCCCTGCGAAGGTCGCAGTCCAACTGGAGCCGGACCCACCACCCGTCGGAAAGGTGCCGGGCACCTGCCGAGGCAGGCTTCGGTCGCTACGTTGGAAAAAGGGTTGGCTTATGACTTCGATTTGGTTTTCAACCGCGTGCCATGCAGACCCAGCGAAGCTGCGCATGTCGTTGGCTTGCCGAGAAACTCGGCTAGCCGTGGACGTCGGACGATTTTCCGGGGAACGGCGTCCCTCGGAACGGAGGGGCGCTAAAAGGCGGAGAACTGAAGGGAGCGGAGCTGTCGGATGCCAGCGAGCTGAAGGGGGAGGCACTGTCGCTTTCGATCAGCAATTTCTCCGCTGCTTCTTCACAAATTCCGTGCGTGCAGTGAAGTCGGAAGCGTTTGGCGAGGTACTCTTCGAAACTGATCCACCGTCCGCGCCACCGGACTTGGCGGGTCCAGGCACAAACGGTGATGAGTTTCTCGATCTCGCGCACGCGGCGAATCACCAGCCAGGTACCGGTTGCGGTGAGCGTGGCGGCGAGAACGATCAGGCCGATGTTGAGCGCTTGAATGGATTCGGCGCGCTCGGCGACCACGGCGGAACTGCTCGCCAAGGCGGTGAGTTCCGCCTGCTGGAGAGCTTGGATCAGGCTGAGGATTTGACTTCGCACGGGATCGCTCGAGCCTGATTCGATCTGCGCCAAACCCGAAAAGGCGCCCTCGGAGGTGGCGGATGCGAGGGCGGTTTGCAGCCGCTTGAAGTGCATGGCCAGCGCTTCCTGCAACGCCGTGAAATGGCCACTCCCCTCGTTTCGGCTCAGGTAACCGCGGTGCAGCTGGGCAAGCTCGACGGGATAACGCTGCAAGGCGTCGCCGAAGGCGCTCAGCTCGGTCAGATCTCCGGTGAGGAGGTAGCGTCGCGCCATCGATTCGGCGTCATTCATCGTTTCCAGCAAACGGGCCGCATCGGTCAAGGTTTGCTGCGCGCCTCGGACGCGATGTCCGGCATCGGCGAAGCGCTTGGGGGAGAGGGAGACGAGCAGACATAAGCCCACGGTAAGGCCGAGAACGAGGGTCAACCCGGCGGTAACCCCGGGGCGGGAAAGGACTGGAAAGTATTTTCCAACGGTGGGCATGTCGTCGGATGCGAGCAGGAACGGGTTCGCGCGGAATTGCAGTGCAGGGAATACCCCAGGTAGTACTTTTACGCATTTGTTGACGTATATCGGGAGCTTCCCGGCGCGGAGCCATTTTCTCCAAGCGGGGGCGGCGCCGGCATGCGCGACGCACCTCCGCCAAGTGGTCCGAGGGGGGCCGTGCAAGAATTTCAATGGTGTTGCGGTTGCGGAATTCCGCCGGGTCGCCAGAGTCTTCCACGCATGAAGCGCGTTTCCCTCTTCTCCGGCCTTCTGGCCTTCACGGTTTTATCGATGACTACTCTCTCTGCAAAAACGGAATCCCTGGTGGTAGGCGGCGGTTGCTTTTGGTGCACCGAAGCCGCTTACGAGATCCTCCCTGGCGTCAAGGACGTGGTCAGCGGCTATGCCGGCGGCCATGTTCAGAATCCGACTTACGAACAGATCGGCACCAAGAAAACCGGTCATGCCGAGGTCATCAAAATCGATTACGACCCGGCGGTCGTATCGCTCGAAAAGCTCCTCGAGTATTTCTGGCAGGTGCACAACCCGACGCAGGTTAACGGGCAGGGCAACGACATTGGCCCGCAATATCGTTCGGTGATTCTCTACGCGAATGCGGAGCAGAAAGCCGCGACGGAAAAATCCCGGGCTATTGCCGCGGCGTCGTTTCGCGATCCGATCGCCACGGAAATTGCGCCCCTGGAGAAATTCTGGGTCGCCGAGGCCTATCATCAGGACTATTTCCGGCTGAATCCGAATGCTGGATACTGCAGTTACGTGATCGCACCCAAGGTGAAAAAACTGAAGGCGCAGATCGCCACTGAGAAGGCGGCCCCGGCGGCAGCGGGGAAGAAGTAAAGGCGTGTTCGCGGTGCGGGCCAAGCGGAAGTAAGGTTTTCCCGGGTGGGGAATTCCCTGCGGCGCGGCAAAGGCCGGAGTTGCGGAATGCGGAAAGGAGCGGAAAATCGTGGCATGGATTCGCTCGGGAAAACCCTCGTTTTGATCGGACTCGCGATCGCCCTTGCGGGCGCGGCGCTGTGGTGGTCGGGCCGGAACGGGGGCGGGTTTCTGCCGGGCGATATCGTCGTGGAAAAGCGAAATATCCGATGCGATTTTCCCATCGCCACGAGCATTGTGGTGAGCCTCATCCTCACCTTGCTCCTGTGGCTCTGGCGTCGATGACGACTTCTCGAGCCGCCCTTGCGCCGTCCATCATTGGTTCCGTGCCTCGTTGAAGGGAATACGCCATGACGCGCGGAGAAACCGAGAATCACACCCGGCTGAAAACCCTCGCGCTCGCATGGGCACAGACCAACGGCTTTGTCATTTGTGGTCTCGAGGTTCGGGTGCCGAAGAGTAGTTACCGCGCGGATGTCGCCGCCATGGGCCGCGGCCCGCAGGCCCGGACGGTGGTATTTGAGTGCAAACAGTCGCGCGCGGACTTGCTGAAGGACGCGCATGCCGAGGCCGCGACCCGCGCCCGGTTGCTCGAACTCACCGAGCGCCGTCGAGTTCTCGAAACTTTGCTGGCCGTCCACCGCCCCGATCTGCGGCGCGGCGAGGCATTGTGGCCGGAGTACGATTCCTGGGGCTTCCCGGGTCTGGAACATCGCACGTATCGAGGAATCTTGGACGAGTTGGAGACCCTCCAGCGCCGCGTGCTTCGCGGTACAAAATTTTCGAAGATGTTTCGTTATCGCTGTGCCGATTTTCTGTATCTGGTGGTGGAGGACGGAATCTTTGCCGAGGCGGAGGTACCGGCGGGCTGGGGTTTGTTGGTGCGCGAAACGAGCGAGCTCGGGAGCGCACTCCGCTTGAAGCGCGCTCCGGTCGATCTCGGAGCGTCGCCTGATCAGCGCGCGGCTTGGTTGGAGATCATCGCGCTCGCCGGGACGCGCGCCTTCAATCGTGCGGCGGGCGTCAACCCGTTTCCCGTGATCATGGCTGACTCCGCGCTGCCGCCCCCGGAAAACACGATTTGATGGGCTCGTGGAGCGCGGGGAATGGCGCAGCGTCGGCGGAGCCGGACGTAGCGCATCCACGCGGAAATCCGTTGCGCCGGTGGACAACTCCCGATTCCGGAAGAGGGTAAATGATGCCTGAGACGACTCCGCCCAATACAGCCGACGCCGGTTTGGAAGTGCGCACCTACTATGTGCGCAATCGCAATGCGCTGTTGGCGCGGGCCGAGTTCGGGGAACTTTTTGTCGATTACTATCTGCACCTCAGTGCGAACCAGATGAAAGTCGCTCCCGAGCATGACGCGATGTTCAAGCGGGCGCTCGTCGCCTTCACCTTGCACAGTGCGTCCCGGCCGTGGAACGAGCTCATGGCGTGGACGATCAATTTCCAGCAGCCGCTGGTGAATATCTTTCTCACCGGTGACAATGGTACCGGGGCGGTCACGGGCCGCGTCTTCGATGAGAACGTGAAGGAGGGTCCGGAGAATCTTTTTTTTGCGGATGTGGTGCGCGGCACGCAGCCGAAGCGGCGGAGTGCCGTGACCTTTGAGGGTTCCGATGCGATTGCCGGGGCGGAGCGTTTCTACGCGCAGAGCGAGCAGCGCGGGGCGCGATACTTTCAGCTGGGCGAGGAAGACTTCGCGCTTTTAACCGAGCATCCCGACTGCGACTTGGCGTGGTTCAAAGGATTGACCTCAGAGCAGGTGCGGAACCTCGAACAGGAGGAGACGCTCACGCTCATGGAGCGGCGCATCTATCGCTGGCACTGTGGCTGCAACCACGAGCGCATGATGGAGGTG
>CAYVDZ010000169.1:0-1244 GCA_964450575.1 uncultured Opitutus sp. | reverse complement strand
GGATCCCGAGGGCTTGTTCGCGGGCGACCCCAAGATCGAAATCCGTTGTCCGCGCTGCGGCGCGCGCCATGCGATCACCCGGGAAGCACTCGAAGCCTTCGTCGCACAAACGTAGGAGCCTCGTTGCGAGGGAGACGTCGCGAAGGAGTTGTGGGTCGATGATCGCCGGAACGCGAGGGCGGAACGAATAGTGGGTAGCGAAGAGGAGAAGAACCGAGGCACATCGGCGCTTGGACTCGTCGGTCCGGTGCTTGATGGATCGCTCCTCGCCTACGTTAGGTCGTGAGGCCGAGGAGACCGCGGGTGAGCTGGAAGTCCACGAAGCCTTGCGCGTTCGCCACCGGGGTTCGCTGGTGCTGGGCGACGGCGGCGACCCATTCAATCAGCATCGTGGTATCGTCCGCCGGCACACCGCTGAGGAACAGATCGATGTCGTCCGCCGGCAACATCCCCCGACGCGACGGTTCTGCGGCTTGGATTACGGGTAACAGCGGATGACCTTGTTGCGCATGCGGCCCGACCACCGTCACCGCGAGGTGGGCACCGCAGCCGCCGAGGCCGGTCAGGTTCTCGACCCAGTGCTCCGTTTCACTCGCCACGATGTGCAACCCCGGGTGCACGAGCGGTTGTCCATAGGCGAGCGTCGCGTGCGGCGCCCGGTCGCCGAGCAACGCGTGGCGAAAGCTCGGGTGGGCGAGCAGCGGATCGCTTTCAACGAGGAGGGCCGAGCCGCCTTGGGCCAGCACGCGGCCGATGAGTTGCGTCAGGGTTTGCGCAGTGGCATCCGTGATGGTTTCGGCGGTGACGAAACCCACCGACAAGGCCCCCAGCGTGGCCTCGACGGGTTCGGCGGGAGCGAGCTTGGCCACGGCTTGGTTGAACCACTGGCCGGTCTTGCCAATCGCCTTCTCGATGCCGCCGTCGAGCTGCACACTTGCCCAGCCGTAGCGATCGAGCGGAACGCCGGCGGCTTCGAGATGCCAGCGCATGACGTCGTTGGGAATCTTTTCGCAGCCGTGTTCCAGGAACAACGCCGCCGCGATATTCGGGTGCGTCACATAACCGCGATACGTGCGATGAAGCAGGTGATACATCGTTTCGCCGCCGAAGCCGCAGCCTTCGCTGTGCGTCAGCGCCACGAAACGTGAGATGCCCTGCTCGCGTCCAACTTGCTTCGCGTTCAACCGCTCCGCCGCCAGCCGCGCGATCTGCGTCGAGCACATGCTGGTCGGTAAGATAAGCGC
>CAYVDZ010000168.1:0-9155 GCA_964450575.1 uncultured Opitutus sp. | reverse complement strand
ATAAAGTACTCATCCCAGGACGGGCGATGGGGGAATTTCCTGGCCGCTTCCGCAATCAGATCCACCGGCAGGACCGCACCGGACGGAACCGCGGAAACGTCAGACAGGACTGGGAACGCAGGAAGGCTCATGAATGTGGGCGGAACTCTGGACAGGATCGGTGGCGCGGGCAACCTTCGTTCCGAAAATATCGCAATCCGCGATCCCGCCGTTTCCCTACCCATGCAGCGCACCCTTGAACCTGAGTTGCTCGATTCGCTGCCCCCCGATCACCCCGATGCGCAGCACAGCCGACGCGATCTGAGACTCACCAATGCGGTGCTGGGCAACCACCGGTGGCTGGGGCGCACCTTACCCCGGCTCGTGCGTCAAAACGAAACCGCCCTCGAACTCGGCGCTGGAACGGGCGAGCTCGGACTGCGGTTGCATCGGGCCGGTGTTAACGTGGACGGACTCGACTTCTGGCCGCGCCCCAAAAACTGGCCTGCGTCCGCCACGTGGCATCAGGGCGATTTGAAAACGTTTTCCAACTACGGAGATTACTCGGTCCTGATCGGAAACCTGATCTTCCATCAGTTTTCCGATTCCGATCTCACGGCCCTCGGCTCAGAACTTCGCCGCCGGACACGCGTGATCGTCGCCTGTGAACCGCATCGGCGGCGGATTTCCCAAACGCTCTACCGGAATGTCGCGCCACTCTTCGGCGCCAATCACATCACGCTTCACGATGCCAATATCAGCATCGCCGCGGGCTTTTGCGGAAACGATCTGCCCCGGCTGCTCGGTCTCGCGACCGACGCCTGGTCCGTGACGTGTACGACCACCTTCCTGGGTTTGTATCGGATGGTCGCAATCCGGCGCCAACCCGCTCCGGCTGCCGAACCGACCTACCCGTGAACTCAGCCCGCTGCTATCTCGCGACCCTTTCCTCTCGACCTGTGATCACCCGTTCACTCCCCACCCGTGTCATTCACTTCTCACGCGCCAATCCTTCGCGCGTTCGACGAGATTTGAGCTCAGCTTCGGCTCGAAACTGCCTTCAGCGCAGTGAAACTCCGGACCATGCAGGCCATTGAAATCGTAGGAGGAGGGCTCGCCGGACTGTCGCTCGGAATCGCTCTGCGACGTCATGGAATTCCGGTTACGCTCCACGAGGCGGGGCACTATCCGCGACACCGCGTGTGCGGGGAATTCATCGCGGGGCTGTCACCCGCAACGATCGCGCGCCTCCAGCTGAACGAGGCGCTGACGGGCGCGCTCGTGCATCGCGACGTAGCGTGGCATCTTCCCGGTGAGGCCCCATTCGTCCAACGGCTGCCCGCTCCGGCGCTGGGCCTGAGCCGCCATCTTCTTGATTTGCGGCTGGCCGATCAGTTTATCGCCTTGGGAGGCGAATTGCATACCCGGGCGCGCATCAGCGACGATCCTGACGGTTCTCCCGAGGCATCCATCCCGGGTCGCGTTCACGCGTATGGTCGCAGGCGGGAGTCCCGTTCGCGATGGCTGGGGCTCAAGGTTCACGTCCGTGATTTAACCCTCGTGCGTGAACTCGAACTGCACCTCGGCGAAGACTGTTATGTCGGGCTCAGCCGGATTGAAAACGACGAGGTCAACGTCTGCGGCCTGTTTCAACGCCGCGCGATCAGCGAACGCGGTGCGACCATCCTGCTCGCCTATCTGCGGGCGGCGGGCTTGAAGGACCTCGCGGACCGGATCGAAGGCGCGACCGTGGATGAAGGGTCATTCTGTGCCGTGGCCGCGGTGGAGTTTGATCGCGAGGTGCCGGTGGCGCAGGGCATGCGCCTCGGTGACGCCGCCGCGATGATTCCGCCGTTTACCGGCAATGGCATGGCGATGGCGTTTCAGAGCGCAGAGTCGGCACTCAACCCGCTGCTCGATTTCGCACACGGCAAGACCGCATGGGAGGCAACGTGTGCCGCCACGCAGGCGGCGCTTCGGGCCCGGTTTCGGCTGCGCCTCGCCTCGTCAGGAGCGCTGCACCCCATTCTCCTCCAAGCGCGGTGGCAGCGCTGGCTCGCACGCCTCGCCCGGGCGCGACTCCTCCCGTTCCGCGCGCTGTACGCGGCACTTCACTGAGCACGGGCAAGCATATCGGATCGAGGATTGGACACGGATCCGCTGGTTCCAACGGATCGGACCCATCAGTCGGATCCATCGGATTCATGAATCACTCGAATTGCCCGGGTTGAAGGAATTTTCGGCCACACGGGTTTCCAATTCCGATTTCATCGGTCAGAGTCAGAACTCAACTGCAAGCGACACGAGGTCGGACGCTTACTCTCCTCTTCTCCTCTCTCGTCCTCTCTCCTCTTCTCTCCTCTTCTCTCCCACTCCGCCCATTTTCCCCCGGCAACCACGCTCACTCCGTTTACCGAATGTATCTTCACGCTCTCGCCACCGCCGTTCCCGCCACAGTCTATACTCAAGCGGATTGCTGGGAAATCGTTCAGCGCTCATCCGTGCGCGAACGACTCAAACGGCGGACAACCCTCATCCTGCAATCTATTCTCCGCGGTGATCACGGCATCGAGAAACGTCACTTCGCGATGCCGGACATCAAGGATGTATTCGATCTCTCGTCGGATGAATTGAACGCGGCCTTTCGGAGCGAGGCTCCGCGTTTGTCCGCGCGCGCGCTCACGTCAGCGCTGGAGCAAGCCGGGTTGCGGGCGGACCAGCTGGACGCACTGCTCGTTTGCACGTGCACGGGCTATCTCTGTCCCGGCATCACGAGCTACGTGGCCGAGCAACTCGGCATCCGTTCCAACGCCTACCTGCAGGACCTCGTGGGTCTCGGTTGCGGGGCCGCGATTCCGACCCTGCGTTCGGCGAGCCATCTGCTCGCGGCCCATCCCGAGGCAATTGTTGCGTGTATCGCGATCGAAATCTGCTCCGCCGCATTTTACCTCGATGATGATCCCGGCGTAATCATCAGCGCGTGTTTGTTCAGCGACGGCGCGGCCGCCACCATCTGGCGGTCCACTCCGGGAAAGAGCCCGATGCGAGCCTTCGGTTTCGATACCGTGCACCGTCCGGAGAACCGTGACAAACTCCGCTTTGAGCAACGAAACGGAAAACTGCGAAATCTCCTCCACCGCTCGGTTCCTGAACTCGCGGCCGAGGCGGTGACCGAATTGTGGAGCCGTCGCGGGGAGCGACCGGTCGCGCGGGTGGTCGCACACGGCGGCGGACGCGATGTACTCGAGGCCCTCACGCCCGTCGTGGCGCCGCATCACCTGGACGCCAGTGCCCGGATACTCCGCAACTATGGCAACATGAGCAGCCCCTCGGTCCTGTTTGCGCTCGAGGAAACGCTCAAGGAGGGTGCGCCGAATCATACGGGCGACCATTGGCTCGTGAGTTTCGGCGCTGGGTTCAGCGCTCATAGTTGCCGAATTGGCGACGCGTGATTCTCCCGCCTTCACGCCGTTGCGCAACTCGCCGCAAGTCGCCGCTCGGGTCACGGTTTTCCTGACACGTAACGTTCGTCGCCGTCCACGAGGATTGTAGTCGGAAATCGGAACACGAGCATCACTGCACAAGTTCCATCTCGCGGCCAAACCGCGACCAATCGACTTCAACGCCCCGCCCAATTGTCGGCTGGAATTATAATCCAGTTTACGCCACTGCTTCGTTCATGGCCTCTCTTGCCGATCTCGTCCGCTATTGCGACCAGCGCACCCGACTAACCGCCTTCAAAGATGCCCCGGGCGCATTTAACGGCCTGCAGGTCGCGAACAATGGCACCGTTACGAAGATCGGCGCGGCCGTGGACGCAGGACTCGTCCCGTTTCAATTGGCCGTGGCCGCGGACGTGGATTTTCTGATCGTCCATCATGGCATCTATTGGGACATGCCCCGCCCATTGATCGGGCCGGCCTTTGCGCGGATGGCGACCCTGATGCACGGCAATTGCGCCTTGTATTCGAATCACCTGCCGCTCGACGGACATCCCGAGATCGGCAACAACGCGCTCCTCGCGAAACAACTGGGATTGAAGCCGACCAAACCTTTTCTGGTCCGTGACGGCGAAGCGATCGGCTGGATCGCCGAGACGCGCCTCGAGCGCGCGGCGTTGCGGGCGAAGCTGGAAAAACGGTATGGCCGCGTGATCGCAATCGAGTTTGGCCGGAGCAAGCTGCGCGGAGTCGCGTTTTGCAGCGGATCGGGAAATAGTGCCATTCCCGAGCTGGCCGCCGCCGGTGTGGATACGCTCGTCACCGGGGAACTCCGCGAGGAGTGGTTCAACCGCGCGCAGGAAGACGGTCTCAACCTGTATCTGTGTGGCCATTACGCGACCGAGGTCCACGCGGTGAAAGCCCTGGCCGGGGAACTCGCGAAAAAGTTCAAACTGCCCTGGACGTTTATCGCGACGGAAAATCCGCTCTGAGCGGGAGCGACTTTCTTTCAAGAGAAGGACTCGAAGTAAAAGCAGCCTCACCGTGAGTTTCATTGTGGCGGCTTGGGGGCGCAAAGTTGAGTCTTCACTTCCGCTTCGTCACCGTATTCCGTCGCCACCCCTATGAAAAAGATCGCGGTGCTCAATGGTCCCAATCTCGACCGCCTCGGCAAACGTGAGCCGGAGATCTACGGCAGCGCAACGCTGGCGGATCTGGAGCAGGCCCTGCGCGCGGAATTTGGCGCGGCGGTCGAGTTGGATTTTTTCCAGTCGAATCATGAAGGCACCTTGATCGATAAGATCGGCGCGCTCGCGGATGCGAAGTTCGACGGGATCGTGATTAACGGAGGAGCGTTTACCCACACCAGCGTCGCCTTGCGCGACTCGCTCCTCGGCGCGCACATCCCGACGATCGAGGTGCACATCTCGAATTTGTATAAGCGCGAAGACTTCCGGCATACCTCGTTTACGGCGCCGGCTTGTGTTGCGGTGATCACCGGCCTCGGTCTGGAAGGTTACCACGCCGCGATTCGGTTCCTGCTGAAACGCTGAGCGCGTCAAATCGCAGAGTGAAACAGACATTCCTGTCTGTTCCGAGGTCGTGAAACCAGCCCGCAAAGAGATCGGACAGACAGGAATGTCTGTATCACCTCGATCCGCTCTGCCGTCTGAGATCTGGCGCGCAGGCCATTTTTACCACTGCAGCCACAGCCACACGCCCACGTGGAGGGTGGCGCAGGCTGCGAGGGCGGCGCCGATATCATCCGCGACGACGCCCCAGCCGCCGGGCAAGGATTGGAGCCGGCCGATGCCCAGCGGCTTGAGGATATCGAAAAAGCGAAACAGCAGAAATCCGGCGAGCCACACCCCCCACACGGGCATCGCTTCCGTCAGCGACCGCCAACCCAGAAAGCACAACGGGATCACCACGAATTCATCGAGCACGATCGACCCGGGATCCTTGCGGCGCAGGCGCAATTCGGCTTCACCGCAGAACGCCACCGCCAGATACGCGCCGATGACGCTCGCCACCAGAATCGCGCCGATGCTGGCGCGCTGAAAAAAAACCACGAAATACAACAAGCCCGCCAGTGATCCCCACGTACCGGGCGCCGGGAGTTTTCGACCCAGAGGGCCGAGCGTGGCGCAGGCAATGACAAATCCGTTCGAGAAAATCCGGGGCCACCGCGGCTGCTTTAACGGCATGGTTCGAATCCCGGTCCGCTCAGGCCTGCAACACCTGCCAATGCCTCCGAAAATAGGATAGGCCCGACGTGATAGTCAGAACCGCGGACAGCGCGAAGAGGCCCATGCCAATCAGCCGTACCCCCGTCACCCAATCGCTATCGGTACCGGAAAACAGCTCCGGAAAATCGTGGGAAAACATGCGGGCGCCGATGAGCCAGCCAATGGCATTCAGCTGCACAAACGTCTTCACCTTGCCGCCCGCATCCGCCTCGACGACTTGCCCCTTGACCGCGGCGGCCATGCGCAGACCGGAAATGGCAAACTCACGACAGAGGATGCAAAGCAGCAGCATCATGGCGACAATGTTGTAGCCGGCGAAATAGTCGCCGTTCACCAAGGCAATCATCACTCCGATGACGAGCACCTTGTCGATCACGCCATCCATGAAACGACCGAACGAGGAAACAATATTGCGTTCCCGGGCGATTTTGCCGTCCAACCAGTCCGTCAGCGCGGCGGCAATAAACAACCAGAATGCCGCGGTCGCCGCCCACTGGAACTGCGCATACATGAGCCCGACCACGATGAACATCAGTGGTATCCGGGAAATGGTCAGGATATTCGGCAGATTTAGCATGCGGGCGCTGGAAGCTCCGAGGTAAAACACGCGATGGCCGGGTGAACGCAAGCGCGGACATCCCGACGGGCCGGTCTTCACCCGTGGCTCAGTGGCGCCTATAGCGGACGGCGATCCGGCCCATCTCAGCGGGAACATTCGCTTTTGCCGCCAAAACGAATCGCCAGCCGCCGGAATGTCACTTTCGCTGCACAGCGTGGCTTTGCGTCATTGTATCTATCCCGGAACGTTCGACCCCATTACCTATGGTCACATCGATGTGCTGTCACGGGCCGCCCGGCTCTTCGACCGCGTGACCGTGGCCATCGCCGAGAGCGCAGGAAAGGGCCCCCTGTTCACCGCAGCGGAGCGGTTGGAGATGGTGCGATTAAACGTCGCGGAGTTGGGGCACGTTCAGGTCACCACGTTCAGCGGCTTGCTGGTCGAGTTTTGCATGGAGCAGAAAGCCGATGCGATCATCCGCGGCCTGCGCGCTCTGTCCGACTTCGAATTTGAATTCAACATGGCCCTGATGAACCGGCACCTCGAACCCAAGCTCGAGACCTTGTTTGTCATGCCGAACGAGCAGTTCAGCTATACCAGTTCCTCCCTTGTGAAACAGGTCGCAAAGTACGGCGGAGACGTGCAGCACTTTGTTCCGCCCAACGTCGCGACCGCGTTGAAGGCCGCTTTCCCTCAGCCTCCCCGTGGATAAAAACGGCGCGACCGCTCCGTCCCTGAGTCGCCCAAATCCGGAGGAAAGGGATCCCGTTCCGGGAAGGACTTTAGGGCGGTCTCCACGTCTGACCAAGGATTCAATCGAAGCCCTAAGAATTCCCGTCACCTTTCGTTAAAGCCTGCGTCTTTGCGACCGCGGCGATGATGCGTTGCAAACATCCAGCCCAGACTCCTTTTCCGCGTAACCCCTCCTTCACCTTTCCTTTCACTTCTTCTTTGTCATGGCCAAATCTAAAAGTTACGGCGGTCTCATCGTTCTCCTGGTGGTCGTCGCGGCAGCAGCCGGCGGCGGCTGGTACTACTACAAAGGAAAGACCGTGAAGGCACCGGAGTTCCAGACTGCCAAGGTCACGCGCGGCGACATCACTCAGGTGGTCACCGCCACCGGCGATTTACAGCCCGTGATCACGGTCGATATCGGCGCCCAAGTCTCAGGGCAGATCAAAGAAGTCCTGGTAGACTTCAACTCCCGCGTAAAGGCCGGGGACGTCTTGGCCCGCATTGACGAGTCGACGCCCAGGCAGCGCCTTAACCAGGCTGAAGCCGACCTGGCTTCTGCCGAGGCCAGCAATCAACTCGTGCAAATCAACGCCCGACGGACGAAGGAGCTGCACGAGAAGACCCTCGTTTCGCAACAGGAACTCGACAGCATCAACGCTCAACTCGCGCAATCCAACGCCACTCTCCTCACGCGTCGAGCGGCGGTGGCTAATGCGAAACTCGATCTTGAGCGCACCGTCATCACCTCGCCCATCGACGGCATGGTCCTCGATCGCAAGACCGACAAGGGGCGCACCGTAAATGCGAGCATGAACGCGCCTGTGCTCTTCACCTTGGTCAACGATCTGTCCAAGATGCAGATTAACGCCGCGGTGGCCGAGGCTGACGTCGGCAGCATTGCCGAAGGCCAGCAGGTCAGTTTCACCGTGGACGCCTTTCCGAGTCGCACCTTTTCCGGCGTCGTTCGCCAGGTTCGTAACGCGGCAAGCGCCAACCAGAACGTCGTTTCCTACGCGACGATCATCGACGTGAGCAATGAGGACCTGCGACTCAAGCCTGGCATGACGGCAAATGTTTCCATCGTGGTACAGCAGCGCCCAAACGTCTTGCGCCTTGGTAATGCTGCCCTGCGGGCTCGCATTCCTGCTGACCTGCTCCCGAAACCACCGGCCACGCCCGTCGTGGCAAAAGCCGGTGAGGCGAAAGCACCGGGCGGCTCATCCGCCCCAGCGGCAGCCACAATGACGGATGAAGAACGTCGGAACGCGATGCGGACAATTTTGACAGAAGCCGGTATTCAACCGGGACAACCCCCATCTCCGGACGCCGTGGAAAAAGCCCGGAAGCTAGCTGAAGCAAAGGGGATTGATCCGGAAATGATCACTCGCATGACCTCTCGCGGAGGCGCGGGAGGCGGTGGACGCCGGGGTGGTGCCGGCGGGGCTGCATCCACCGAGCGCGGCGGCGCCACCAATGCCGTGACGACTCGGACGATCTACAAAATGACCGATGCGGCCGCTATTAATAAAACAATAGAACCGGTCGCGACCCGTCTCGGTATCTCCGACGGCTTTTTCACCGAAGTCCTCAGTGGTCTGAACGAAGGTGACACGGTCGTCACCGGAGTAATCATGCCGGGCGCCGCCCCCGTGGTGGCGGGCCCCCCGAGCAGCAGCAGTAAGCAGAACCCCTTTAGCGGCAGTAGCGGCATGCGGGGACGCTAAACCGGCGAATCGCCCTATTTTACTCACCCTCTTTTTAACGTTCCGTCTCTTCCTGTTCCCATGGCACCTGTTGTCCAAATCCGGGAAATCCATAAAATTTACGAATCCGGCGAAGTACCGGTTCACGCCGTGCGCGGTGTCTCCTTGGATATTCATGAAGGCGAATTCGTCGCCCTCATGGGCGCCAGTGGCTCCGGCAAATCGACCTTGATGAACATCCTGGGGTGCCTTGACCGCCCGACGAAGGGCACGTACCTCCTCGATGGTATCGATATCGACAAACTCGACCGCAACGAACTCGCGGATCTGCGGAATCAGAAGCTCGGGTTTGTTTTTCAAGGCTACAATCTCCTCCCCCGCACCACGGCATTGGAAAATGTGGAACTTCCCATGCTCTACGGGCGGAGCAGGCAGCTCTCCATCGACGAGATTCGTGAGCGTGCCATGCACTGCCTCGATATCGTCGGGC